>CAZIYE010000004.1:0-49232 GCA_964543385.1 uncultured Candidatus Saccharibacteria bacterium | reverse complement strand
CTACCAAAAAATTTGAATCATGAGTCATGAATTGGGAATTGTGGGCGTTAGTTTTATCCCCTGATTCTAGATTTATAATTCTTGATTCATTTTTAATATGGCAGGGTAGCTCAGTTGGTTAGAGCACAGGACTCATAAGCCTGGGGTCGGGAGTTCAAATCTCCCCCCTGCTACCAAGGACAAGTTGACATAAAGTGCCTGCTTGTCCTTGGCAGATGATTTGAACAGGGAAGGGGTCGGGAAACGGGAGTTTCCCGTGTAGGAAAATACTAAAAACCGTCGGTTTTTAGAAGGAGCGCAAGCGACGCTCAAGATCTCCCCCTGCTACCAAAGACAAGTTGGCAAGTTAGTATTAAAAAATTGTTATATAATAAATCGGAGAGAGTCCGATTTTTTTAAAAAGACATTCTATTCCGGCTGCATAATGAACCAATTTTCCCAAAAATCTATTTATGGCAAAGTTTATCAGACTATTTGCAAACATGATCTGATTAAGATAGGCGATAGAGTAGTCGTTGCCTTGAGTGGTGGACCAGATTCCATCGCTTTACTTTTTGTACTTTTAGCTTTGAGAGATAAACTTTCCATACAAGTTTCGGCTTGCCATTTTAATCATCGACTCAGGGGAGCGGAGAGCGACGCTGATGAAAAATTTGTTCAGGAAAAGTGCCATGATCTTGGAATTGATTGTGTCGTCGGTAGCGCTGATAAAAAAATAAAATTAATCGGGGAAAATAGTGCCAGGAATGCCCGATATGACTTTTTTGAAAAAATTCTAAAAGAGGGGAGAGGAGATCTCATCGCTATTGCACACAATCAAAATGATCAGGCTGAAACAGTGATGATGAGATTTATCCGTGGTACCGGAATCAGAGGACTTAAATCGATCCCCTACAAAAGGAAAAATTTTGTTCGTCCCCTTTTGGATATTTGTCGAAAAGAGGTGGAAGATTTTCTCGAAAAAGAAGGCATACCTTTTGTTATCGATAAGACCAATCTTTCGCAGGACTATTTTAGAAATGAAATTCGTGCCAATCTTATCCCATATCTTGCAAAATTAAATCCCAGTATTACCTCTGCTCTGGTAAATATATCAAAGAATGCCTCCTGTGATTATGATTTTATTGAACAAATTGCAAAACAAGAGATGTACAAAATTGTTGTAGAGTCGAAGAGTGATAAAATCTGTTTTGATTATAAGAAATGGCTTAGCCTCCACCCCTCCATCCAGGCTATGATATTGCGTCTTGGTCTCGAACAGTTGTACTCTCTTGACAATATCACTATCAAGCATTTAGACGAAGCTGCATTGATGCTAAAAAAGGGCATAGGGAAAAAGTTTAAGCTCCTTCCCCATTCGTTGATAATTGAACTCCTTGATGGTAAAATTATTATATCCAACATTAATATTTCATAAAGGATTTATCGTGAAGACAAACTACAACCGCTCAGTTATCTATATAATTATAATTATTGTTGCGCTTTTCCTTATCTCAAATCGTTTTATTGCTAAGACTCCTGAGATAAAAAGCGTTTCTATCTCTGAAATTGCTCAAGAAGTTGATAAAGGTGAAATCAGCAAGGTTGAAGTAAAAAACAATGAAGTCACTGCCACAAAGAAAAATGGTCAGAAGATAAAGGCTATAAAAGAGTCAACTCAGGGAGGCATTAAGGACTATGGTATTACACCTGACAAGGTTCAAATCGATGTCAAAGATACTTCTAGCACTTTTGCTTGGTATTCGGTACTACAAATTATCATACCTATCTTGTTGATAGGCGGTTTCATCTTCTTCATGTTAAGATCTGCACAGGGAGCAAATACAAAGGCGATGAGTTTTGGCAAATCCACAGCCAAGCTTTTTGCTGGCAACAAGAAATTTACATTTGGTGATGTAGCAGGTGCAGAAGAAGCCAAACAAGAGTTATTTGAAGTAGTTGATTTTCTAAAGAGTCCGAAGAAATATCGAGATCTGGGCGCCGAAATACCTAGAGGTGTTCTACTTGTAGGTTCTCCGGGCACTGGCAAAACTTTGATGGCTAGGGCTGTTGCTGGCGAAGCCGGTGTCCCCTTCTTTTCAATTTCCGCATCAGAGTTCGTAGAGATGTTTGTAGGTGTTGGTGCTTCCCGGGTGAGAGATTTATTTCAAAAGGCAAAAAGAAATGCCCCAGCCATTATTTTTATCGATGAGTTAGACGCTATTGGGCGTCAGCGTGGTTCCGGTCTTGGCGGTTCTCATGATGAAAGAGAACAAACACTCAATCAAATATTGGTTGAGATGGATGGATTTGAGTCTACAGACAATGTGATCATAGTTGCTGCTACAAATCGTCCTGACGTACTTGATCCTGCCCTTCTCCGTCCAGGTAGGTTTGATCGTCAAGTTTATATTGATCTTCCAGATCGTAAGGAAAGAGAGCAAATATTGAAAGTTCATACTAAAAATAAACCTATTGAAGGCGAGGTCAAATTAGAAAAAATAGCTGCGTCAACTCCTGGTTTTTCTGGCGCCGATTTAAAGAATTTGACAAATGAAGCCGCAATATTGGCTGCTAGAGATGGTAAAAAGACTATTTCGCAGGATAATCTCAATAGCTCTATTGAAAAAGTCATGATGGGACCTGAGAAAAAGAACAGAGTTCTCTCAGAGAAAGAAAGACGCATAACTGCTATCCATGAGGCTGGACATGCAGTAGTTAGTCACATATCGCCAAATGCAGATCCTGTCCACAAAATCTCAATTATTTCTAGAAGAATGGCTCTAGGTTATACTTGGAATATGCCGACAGAAGAACGTCGTCTCCAAACAAAGGCTCATTTCATGGATGAGATTGCAACGTTGATGGCTGGCCGAGTCGCGGAAGAAGAATTCTTTGGTAAAGAAAATATAACTACCGGTGCTTCTAATGATATGAAAAAAGCAACCGAATTAGCGCGAAAAATGGTAACCGACTTCGGTATGAGTGATAAGCTCGGTCCTCAAATATATGGACACAGAGATGAAATGCCATTTCTTGGTAAGGAATATACTGAACATAGAAATTATAGTGAAGAAATTGCCAAGATCATTGACGAAGAAGTCACCAACTTTATTCGCGTAGGCAAGAAAAGTGCTGACGATATCATAAAAACTCATAAAAAAGTTATTGAGAAGATTGCTGATGATCTTCTCGCAAAAGAAACAATCAATGATACTGAATTCAATCAATACTTTACTGAAAATAAAAAACAAAAATGAAAAGGATTTTAAACCTTTTTAATAAGGATAATTCTGTCCGTGGCGCCAGCATTATCTTGATAGTTACTTTGACTATTAGTAATGTCCTAGGGCTTCTTCGTGATCGTTTCCTGACAAAAAATATTGATCTCTACAATCTTGATATCTACTATGCTGCTTTTCGTATTCCTGATCTTATTTTTAATCTTTTGATTCTCGGTGCCATCGTTTCCGCGTTTATTCCGGTTTTTTCAGAGTTTATCGCTCACAAGAAAGAAGAAGATGGTTTTAAAGTAGCCAATATGTTGATTAATGCAGGACTTATTTTCGTCAGTATTTCGGCCGTCATCTTGATTGCTATTATGCCTTATTTGATGGCTGTAGTAGTGCCAAAATTTGATCAATATCGTATGCAAGAGGCTGTACGTTTGTCTAGGCTGTTGATGTTAACACCGATATTCTTCTCGGTCTCCTATGTTTTGGGCGGTATGTTAAATTGTTTCAAGCGTTTTTTCATATATTCGCTTTCTCCGATTTTCTACAATATAGCAATTATTTGTGGCGCTGTCTTTTTAGCCCCCCAATATGGGATAACAGGGGTCGTGTACGCCGTTGTCGCTGGTTCATTTCTTCATCTGTTAATTATTATTCCGTCAATTATAAAATTAGGTTATAGATATAGACCAATAGTTTCTTTTAAAGACGAGAATATTATAAAGATAATCAAACTGATGGTTCCGCGGTCAATAAGTATGGGAGCAGGCCAGGTAATGCTAGTAGTCTATACAGCCATTGCTTCAGCACTGGCTTTCGGCTCCATTTCAGCTTTTACTTTGGCCAACAATATCCAATCTGTCCCAGTAATGGTCTTGGGCAGTGCCTTTTCTTCGGCGATATTCCCAACGCTAGCCATCAAAATCGCTCAGAAAAAAGAAAAAGAATTTGCTTTTTATCTAAACAGAGCCTTGAGAGCAATAGGCTACTTTTTGATTCCATCAACTTTTGTCTTTATTCTTCTAAGGGCTCAAATTGTCAGGCTTCTTTATGGGTCAGGTAAATTTGATTGGAGTGATACTAGGATGACAGCTCTGGCGCTTGGATTCTTTTCATTGTCCATTTTGGCTCAGGGCCTTGTACCCCTTTTTAGCAGGGCTTTCTATGCAATGAAAAATACTAGAACGCCAATGTACTGTTCTATTGCAACGGTAGTTGTCAGCATCGTAATTGCTTTTCCTTTGGCAAAATATTATTCAGTTGCTGGCCTTGCACTTGCATTCACTATAGGTAGTTATTTTAATGCTTTTACCTTGAGCTATTTCCTCAATAAAAAATACCCTGGTGTTTTGGACAAGAATCTTCTTCGGTCTTATGCGGTTACATTTATAATCTCAATGGCTATGGGCGTTGCAGTTTGGTCATCTATGCATATTGCATCTCTCTATGTTGATATGACCAGATTTTTTGGCGTTTTAACACAAACTATTATTGCTTGTGTCTCCGGCGCAATTGTCTTCTTTACCCTTAGCTATTTCTTTGATCAAGAAGAAATGAAATGGGCAGTCACAAGAAAAATTAATGGTGAGTCTAACAATAAAGAATAAGATGAGCAATCATAGTCAATCAAATATTATCAGAAGCGTTTTAAGTGATTCAGAGCGTAAAAGTATCTGCCGAATAATTTTGGAAGCTATTTATCTAGGCTTTAAAAATGGTGAGCTGCCAAAATATTATTTTACTCGTTTTTTATACCGACAGGGCGTCAAAAATATTAATGATTATATCTCGACATATAAAAACGTTTCGAAGATTCATCGTTCAAGAAAAATACATAATCCTTGCGTCGAAGAAATATTGGAGAATAAACTACTATTTAGCTATTTTTTTGATGGCAAGAAAGTAGCAACGCCAAAAATGCTTGGGTTCAATATGCAAAATATTTTTTATTCTGGAAATACAGTAGCAAAGATTAGAAATCAAGATGATTTAGTTGCTTTCTTTAAGAAAAATATTTTTAAAGATGGCATTTCGGAGGTATTTATTAAGCCGATACACGGGTCCGGCGGAGGAAATCACCACCGTATTAATCTGTCAGATCTTACAGGCGATTCTAACTTCTTCAATATTCTTGGCAAAGCAAACTTTGTTTTTCAAAAATGTATTGTACAGCATCCAGACTTGGCAAAGGTCTTTCCGGGTAGTGTGAACACTGTCAGGCTGGTTTCTTATTATGATCAGAGTGAAGTAAAATTTATCGGTGGATATTTTCGCTTTGGTAGTGGAAAGAGTTGCGTTGACAACGGTTGTGCCGGAGGTGGTTCGGTTGGATTTGACTTGGAAACTGGAAAATTAAATAAGTTAGCCCTTCAGCTATTAGATTCCGGCGGTAAAATATTTACAGAGCATCCTGAGACAAAATTTGTTTTTGACGGTTTCCAAATTCCTCTTTATGAAGAGGTAAAACAACTAGTTAGGGATACTGTTGAGATCCTTCCAGTAAAATTAGCTGGCTGGGATATCGCAATTACTAAGGAAGGTCCTATTCTAATCGAAGGTAATCATGATTTTCACCTAGGCTTATGCGAAGTTATAGCCGGTGGATGCGGGAAAGACCCTATATATCAAAGAATATTAGAAGAGGCGAATGAATAAATAACGGAGGGAAGATGAAACATAATGACATAGCGCCTCACAAGGAGGGCATAACCCTAACAGCTGTATTTATATTCTTAGGTTCTATTTTTGTTCTAATTGTCGGCATGTTATTTTACCTTAGGTTTAGTAGCTGGTCACCCCTTAATGGCTTTTATATCAAAAACATACCTAAGGGGGTATCTTTCGCCGATCTATTTAATGGCGAAAAAGCAAAGTCTGGAGAATTAAAAACAATTGAGATAAAGATATCAGAAGAAGAATTATCGAAGACAATTGGCATATCTCGTTCGGATTTTCCGTTGAAAAGCCCAACTCTTAAAATAAAATCAGAGGGAATTATTATTTCTGGGAAAACGGCTAACGGTTTTTGGGGTGTCCCAGTTGATGTGCTGTTTGTCCCAATCAGTAATAACGGAAAAATTCTATTTAACCTCAAAGAAATAAAGGCAGCTGGAGTTGTAGCCCCCCCAAAGATCGCCGATACTTTATCACCGAAGATGAATAGTCTATTTTATAGTAATTCTTTCTCTGATCTGGATAAATTAAAAGTAAGAGATGTAAGAACTCTTGTCGGTTATATGATCATCGAAATCGAGAGTTAATATGAAGGCTTTTCTATTCTCTGATCTTCATGCAAATTACCGTGAGCTCGATAACATTGGCAAATATCTAAACAATAATAAAGAAATTGGGCTAATTATCTTTGCTGGCGATCTAATAAATATGGGGGAGCCAGTCGGTTTTGTGCAAAAATTTATTGAAGTTGTAAAAAATACTAAGCTTAATTTTCTTTGGGTGCCTGGTAATAATGATTTCGGTCGTGGCTATTATAAACTTGATAATGTATTCAAAACACTTGAGGGCAAAGTTGTAAATTTTGGAGGCCGTAATTTTACCGGAGTAGGGGGGTCCCCTGCCTCGTGGTCTGGGCAATATGCTGGCGAGAGCATGATTGATCGGAAAAGTATTGCTGGCAGTATCTTTATCTCCCATGTGCCGCCCCCAGGTGTTCATAATTATCAAAGAAATGATTGCCAATCCCCTACCTCAAATAAAAAATTTTCTGATTCCCCAATAATCCATATCTGTGGGCATGTTCATAGCCAGTGGGGATGCACATATTTAGGCGAAACAAAGATTATCAAGCTCGCTCCGGCTGATCGTGGCTTTTATGCTATACTGAATTTAGAATCTTTAGCAGTAGAATTCGGCAGATTTTAGTGATTTAATTAATCGAAATAAAACTATGAAATTCGGCGCCCACATCTCAGTAGCGAAACCTTTCTCTGATTCTGTGCTTCGAGCTCAGGAGATTGGTTGCGATTGCATGCAAATTTTTGCTAATGCTCCACAACGATGGAATCCTGTCGCAATTACCGAGATGGAAATATCAAGATTCAATAGCCTAAATGAAAAAGCGAATATTCTACCGATCATTATTCATAGTATCTATCTGATTAATCTAGCTAGCGAAAATCCTTTTTTCTATGAGCAATCAATTAAATCGCTCATAGATGATATGAAAAAAGCAAAGAGTCTTGGCGCCCTCGGTGTTAATACGCATCTTGGCTCGACAAAGGGTCGTGATTTTGATGAGGTTCTGACAAAAGTGACTTTAGCAATAAAAGATATTCTATCAGCAACTGAAGAAGAAACCTTTTTTATTATCGAAAATGCTGCCGGAGCAGGCAATATTATCGGTGATACTATCGAAGAAATCGGTAAAATCATACAAAGTGTGAATTCACCCAGGGTCAAAGTCTTGGTGGATACAGCACATGCTTTTGAATCTGGCTATGGTATAAATACTAAAACTGGTCTTGATGATTTTATAGCTAAATTTGAAAAAGAAATTGGCTTAGACAAACTGGTAGGATTCCATTTAAATGATTCTAAAACGCCAATTAATTCGAAAAGAGATCGTCATGCAGATATCGGTAGCGGCGAGATCGGATTGGAGATGTTTAGATGGATAATAAATCATCCAGAATTGAAAGACAAATTTGGTATTTTAGAAACACCACAGGATAATTTAAGTTGGGCGGAGCAGTTGAAAACATTGAGAAGTATGGAGGAGAAATGAAAATTTGTTTAGCTTTATCTGGTGGTGGTGTCTTGGGCGCTGCTCACATTAGCATCTTAAAAGAGATTGAAAGAAATAATATAAAAATAAGCTCTATCTCTGGTTGCTCTGCCGGAGCTATCATAGGGGCTCTTTTTGCCGATGGTGGAACTAAATCAACTGAATTGTTTCTTGATGATTTAGAAAAGGCTGGTGTTTTTACTAAGGCGAGCCTAAAGTTTGCTTTGCCTGATAAACTATTTGCTCAAGTAAGACAAAGCTTGGATAAAACGCTTAAGGCAAAAAAGTTTTATGATTTAGATATCGATTTTTCCTGTGTAGCGAGCGATATGCTAAATGGTGAGATGGTTGTTTTGAAGTCTGGCAATTTAGTTGATGCAATTATGGCATCAGCGGCCTATCCTGGTGTTTTTGCCCCCCAGGAGATTAATGGAAAATTATTGGTTGATGGAGCAATTACCAGAAATCTACCAGCCGGACTTTTAAAAAATAAGAAATCTGATTTCGTCATTGGATCATCTTTATATAAAGTCGGCAAGATAAACAAGCAGGAAAATGGTAAAAATAAATTGAATAGATTCTCTACTGTTCTTCGTGCGCTTGATATTATGCAAAAAGAACTAGCAGATTTGGAAGCAAAACATTGTGATTTTCTGTTTGCGCCGCCGGTTGATAATTTCAACTGGTATAGTTTCGATCGTTTGCAGGAGATAAGGCAAATTTCAGATGAATATGCAAAGACTCAAATTATTTTTCTGAAGCAGGAAATCAAAAAGAAGGATCACAAGGGTTTCTGGGCAAGTATTTTTGCTGATTGATAAAGTGGCTATTTGAACTCAAATCTGCTATAGTATTTGCTCATGGAAGAAAAAAACCACAAAAATATCAGAAATTTCTGTATTATTGCTCATATTGATCACGGTAAGTCGACTTTGGCTGACCGAATGCTTGAAATTACCGGTACTATCCAAAAGCGCGAAATGAAGGAGCAGCTTCTTGATCAGATGGATATCGAACGTGAACGCGGCATTACTATCAAGCTTGCCCCTGTAAGAATGGATTGGAAGGGGACAATCCTAAATTTGATTGATACTCCGGGGCACGTCGATTTTCAATACGAAGTATCTCGCTCTCTCGCGGCTGTCGAAGGGGCAATTTTGCTAGTCGACGCTTCGCAAGGAGTGGAAGCACAAACTCTGAGCGTGCTTTATTCAGCTATTGAAAATAACCTCGATATCATTCCTGTTCTAAACAAAATTGATCTGCCAGCTGCAAGACCAGATGAAGTTTCTGAGGAAATTATCAAGATATTGGGTTGTAAAAAAGAGGATATCCTTTTGGCTTCTGGTAAAACAGGTCAGGGCGTTGCAGAAATCCTCGATAAAATTGTAGAAAAAATACCCGTACCAAAAGGAGAGGCGAGTAGTCCAACTAAGGCATTAATATTCGACTCAGTTTACGATCCCTATCGCGGAGTAGTCGCCTATGTCAGGGTTATAGATGGCAAACTCCAAAGAGGCAGTAAATTTTTCTTGATGGAAACAAAGAGTGAGGGAGAGGCGATAGAGGTCGGATATTTCAAACCAAAATATTCTCCTTGCACTCCCCTATCTGATGGCGAAATCGGCTACATTGTTACTGGATTTAAATCAGTTGCTGAGGCTCATGTTGGCGATACTATTACTTTAAAAGAAAATCCTGCTATCTATCCCCTGCCTGGATACAAACGAATTCAACCATCGGTTTTTGCTTCTATTTATTGCACGGAAGGTGATGACTATCCTGAACTGAAGGTGGCGATAGAAAAACTTAAGCTAAATGATTCTTCTCTGACCTATGAAACTGAACGATCTGACGCACTTGGTTTCGGCTTTCGCTGTGGTTTCTTGGGGCTCTTGCACATGGATATTGTCAAAGAGCGACTCGAAAGAGAATACAATCTTGGTCTTGTAGTTTCTAGCCCGTCTGTTCGATATTTTCTTACCTTAAATTCTGGCGAAAAATCAGAGCTCGAAAAACCCGGTGATCTTCCGGAACGTAGTTGTTATCGGGAAATTAGCGAACCATGGGTCTCACTAGAAGTATTTACCCCTAAGGATTACGTAGGTAATTTAATGGATCTTGTTCAAAAAAAGAGAGCAGTATTCAAAAATTTAGAATATCTTGATGAGCTTCGGGCAATAATTCGATATGAGGTGCCATTAGCAGAAGTCATCATTGACCTCTATGATTCTCTCAAAAGTGTTTCCAAAGGCTATGCCTCTATGAGTTATGAAATGATTGACTATCGTGCGGCAGAGTTGGAGCGTGTAGATATCTTGATAAACCTCGAGAGAGTAGATGCACTAAGTTTCATTACTCATAAAAGTAAAACTTTTTCCGAAGGAAAAAGAATAGTTGAGCGTTTAAAAGAACTGATTCCTAGACAAAATTTTGAAATAAAAATACAGGCCTCAGTCGGTGCTAAGATCATCGGATCTGAACGGATTTCGCCTTTTCGAAAAGATGTAACAATCGGTCTTTATGGCGGTGATATTACTCGAAAAAACAAGCTTTTAGATAAACAAAAAAAGGGTAAGAAAAAAATGAAATCGATTGGTAAAGTAGAAATACCAAGTGATGTTTTTATAAAAGTCCTAAGGAATGAGTAAAGAATCTAAATTCAGAACTGGCACAATCCTAGCTTTATCGGCTGCTTTTTTATGGGCGGTCAACATTATAATAACGAAATATATTCTTAGGGCTGGTGAGAACCCAGTAAACATAATGTTTTGGATAACTATAATCTCATTGCCATTCTGGATTGGAAGATTTATTACTAAAAAAGAAGAAGCCAAAAAAGCAAGCAAGAAGGATTATCTAATCCTTATATCAATTGGAATTATTGCAACACTTCTAGCAACAATGGTTGAATTCTATGCCCTCAAATATTCTCAAGCTATCAACTATTCATTTCTAATTAGATCAGTGATGATTTTTACTGTCGGTTTTGCTGCTATTTTCTTAAAAGAGAAGATTACGTTTAAAAAAATAATCCTTGTGGTGTTGATACTCACAGGGGCATATCTTGTCGCCACCGGTGGAAAAGTCATAAGCCTAAGCATTGGTGATGGCTTAACTCTATTTAATGCTGCTTTAATCGCTTTTGGAAATACAATACTTGGTAAAATTGCCGCAAAAACCATGAGTCCTGGGCTGAGCGCTTCGGGAAGCTTCCTTTTCGGACTTCTGCCTGTTGTGGCAGTGACCTTTATGACCAAGTCATTTGCGATACCGCATACCCTTTGGCTTCTTCTCTTGTTAAGCTTTTTTGGCATCCTCTCTGCGACAGTGAGGTTTAAGGCTTATAAATATTGCACCGCATCTTTTCTATCGATGATTTACTCTACAACACCAGTCTTTGTCGCTCTGATGGCTTTTATTTTGCTAGGAGAGACTATTACTATTATTCAATTGATCGGAGGATTATTGGTAATTTCTGGCGGTATATATGCGGAGAGGACAAAAATATAACCGAATATGCATACTAGTTTTTCAAAAGGTACTACGATATTTATTATTTTTAAAGACGGCCAGACCATGACCGGAAAGTTTTCCGATCACAAAAGTGGCAAAGTAATACTCGAAGATGGCAAAATAATAGATCTAAAAAAAGTTCGAGCTATGTCCCCACGGAAATTGGAAACAGGGGAGTCAGCTAAGAGCGACAAAAAGATAATATTTAGAATCAAAAAATAGCCATTAAAAACAGAAACCCCTCGCACGAGTTTCTGTGCTAGGGGCAGGATCAGGCGGTTACTGTAAATGCTTTTAGGCACCTTTCAGCAGCCTCGCGGACATTTTCGCAATCGTCCTCAATCATTTCGCGGATATATTCGATTGCTTCTGGCGTCGCGATTTTTGACAAGGCGTAGACGATTTCTTCCTTGACATCTTCATCGTCTTCTTTTTCGGCTCGCTTTATCAGCGCTGGTAATGATGAGGCGATTTTGAATTCGCCAAGGTTATGGACAGCGCGAATCCTCGCACGATAGCAAGAATCATTCAGGCACCGGATGAGATACTCGATATCTTGCTGTGACAGTTGTTCTGTCTCTACTGTTATGTCCTGGGTTGCATTGCTGCTTTTGGACTTGCGAAATTTGGCCACCAATGATTTGATCAGCGCAATGATGCCGCCAAGGGCACCGATCACGGCAATCCAGAGGGTCGGACAGGAAAAGATACTCATGGGGGTAACCTCCTTTTTGGATGTCATATGTATAACACAAAATCAATATTGTGTCAAAGAAAAATACAATAGTTTTGTGCTTGAAAGAAATAAAAGTAGCAAAAAAAGGATAGTTTTATCGGAGCATAACAATTATCTTATAATCAATTACAGCACCTTTGCGATCATCATTACGTAGTATTTACCATAAATACCGATCCCAATTTGTTGGCCATAATTTGCCAAAATATTTGCTCGATGTCCCGTACTATCCATCCATGCTTGTACGAGACCAGCAGAGTTGCCGAAATCGCCCTTTGCTATATTGAATCCGATTGATTGGTATTTGTAGCCAACTTTTTCTACAAAATATACATCAGCCGTTCCATCTGGAGCAGTATGAGCAAAATAATTATTGTCTGACATATCTTTAGTCTTAAGATAGGCGGCTTGATTTAAAAGACCATTTTCAATTACTGGTTGCAGTCCATTCCTGGCTCTTTCATTGTTTATAAGTGCAATAATTTGACTGACAGAAAAATTAACATCTTTTGGGACAGGAGCTGTCACTGGTGTAGGAGTTGATGGTGCAACATTATTTTTAAGTGGTGTTGCTTGCCGGCGGGTTGGGGCAGGAGTGCTCGACGTAGTCGTCTTTTTCGTGGCTGGCGGAGATACTACTTCTGCCTTCGGAGTCTCTACCGGAATTTCGACTGGGAGTTCCAGTTCCTTTGCTGTGTCTGGGGCAGCTGCTGTTGCGATTGCAGCAGTTTCTTCATTTTTACTGATTATCTGTTTTGCATTTTTAAAATCTTTAGCGTAGATAACGCCTCTTGTACCGAGAACTAAAAGCAGAAACAAGACTAGTAGATAAGCACGCCAATTTTTCAATATTAATCTTTTATTTAATTTCATTGGTAATCTCTTGTATATTAATAAAAGTAGCAAGTTACTAATCTAAAGCCTTGCATTGATATAGTCAAGCAATTACCGTTTTAAAAAATATCTCTAGGGATATTAAATCTTTGGTTGACAAGCGAGGAGTCGAACATAAAAAACAATAAAAAAACACCACTTTTGTGATGCGTTTTTATTGGTGGGCCGCCTGGGGATCGAACCCAGAACCAATGGCTTAAAAGGCCACTGCTCTACCATTGAGCTAACGGCCCACAATGGTAGGTGAATTTACTGATAGAATAATACCTCTTTTGGGCGATAAAGTCAATTGAAAAACAGGGTTCAGCAAATATATAATATGAGGCCTATCTAATCTTCTTAATGCTTGGTTTTTCGAGATAATTTATGATCATCACAATTGCACTATAAATTAAAGCACCGAAAAAGGCTGAAGTAAAGTCAGTGATATTAAAACCCCTAACAATATTGCTGGCTATCCAAAACATCAGTGCATTTATAATCAAAGTGAAAAGTCCGAGAGTTAAGATGTTAATTGGAAGTGTTAATAATAGGATAAGAGGTCTAATTAACGCATTTAAGAGTCCTAGAACTAGCGAGGCAATCAATGCAGACCAAAAAGAGGTAAACTCGATACCAGGGGTCAGTCTAGCTACTAAAATAAGTATAAGTGTATTCAAAATCCAACGAAGCAAGAGCATAATTTCTCCAGTTATTTTTTATCTTTTCTCCAGTTTAAGATAATGAGCATGATGGGTGGCATGATCACAAAAAATGTCCTCCATGCATAAATATACTTGGCGACTATGGATGATTCAATGTAGTGATTTCTAGCTGCTTCTGGCAGGAATCCCATTACGGTAGTGATCATCAATGCGATCATCAAGACGCTATAGACCAGAACCTCTGTGACAGAAATATCATCAGATTTACTGTTTTTAGAATTGATTGCTCCTGAGACCAGCACTATCGAGGCCAAGAAAAGCACTATAGCAATAGTAGATGTGGAAGTATTGCCCCTGATCCAAACTTGATTGGCGATCACCTTATTGCCATTGAAAAATTCAAACACAGTTTGCGAAAAACTAGAGGCTATCACGATGCCAATATATACAGAACATAGCGTTGTAATAGTCCTGCCGCGTTGCAACAGAAAGCTATAAACAACACCAACAAGGAAAAACAGACCTATAAACACATCCACACTGGGAAGCTGCATTAATATATCCCTCCGAAGTAATAAAGCAAAGCACCAGATTTGTTTATTTAATTATCGGATAATTGGTGGGTAAAGTCAACAAATTATCCAAGGCTTATCCCCACCACTTTTTCTTCGATTCAGATTCCCGAAGCTTTTCCCATAATTCACGCTGCTCTTTGGAGATATGTTTTGGCATTTGAATATTTATAGTCAATATCAGATCGCCCTTTTTGCCACCTCTATATGCTCTACCTTTTCCGGGAAAGCGAAATGACATGCCGCTTTGGACTCCTGCTGGAATATCAAGAGATACTTTTTCTCCGCCAACCTCTAGATTTATCTTGTCACCCAATACAGCCTGTGAAGGAGTAATATTTAACTCGGCCTGAACTTGTGAAAGTTGCTGGCCAAAGAAATCTTCAAAAATATCCCCGAGCCCTCCGCCAAAACCAGAAAAATCACCTCCGCCAAAACCGGAGAAGTCAAAGCCTCCGTATTCCTGACCTCTGCTATATCCGCCTCCCTTGAAAGCTGCGTCGCCGAATTGATCGTATCTTTTCCTCTTTTCTGGATCCGAGAGGATCTGATAGGCTTCATTTACTTCCTTGAACTTTTTTTCCGATTCTTTGTCTCCGCCTCGATCAGGATGGTATTGCAAAGCAAGCTTTCTATAAGCCTTCTTTATCTCTTCTGTGGTGGCATTTTTGGAAATGCCTAGTGTTTTATAATGATCTGTTGCCATAAATGTCTTAAAAAATGTCATCCTAATTACTGCCTGCAAATCGATCTTCTAGTATTTGCGGGTAGGTGATCGGAATGACATTAAAATGTTAATTATTCCTCAACTACTCTACCAGAATTAGCATCAAGTTGGATAGCGAATTTATCAGTTTCTCCTTCGTATTCGACGACCCACAGCAGCCATGCTTTCTTGCCAGTATGTTTCAATGTCAACTTTATTCCCTGAAGCTTCTGGTTTTCTCGCCAAGCTAATCCACCGTTTTTCTCAGCCAGTTGAAGTGCAGTCACAAAATTATATTTCCAGGCCTTAGTATTCATGGGGCTAAGTACTCCCATAAAATCTTTGACAGGTGTGAGCATCCGAACATATTTATTACTCTTGCCGGAAAATGCTATCACCCAATTGTTATCAGTATCCCCTGATGAACTAAAGACATATCGTGTTGTGATTGTATCTGGCGACAAATTACCATCAATTTTTACTTCTACAGCGGCGAGCTTGTTACCACTACTAGCCTCCAAAGATTTTGAACTTGCCAGGGCATAAGTATCTTTGGTAATAGAATCAAAATCAGCAGGGTCAATGTTGGTCAAATTAGAAATCTTTTCCTCGGTTGGTTGCTGAGTTGTCGTTGTTTTGGTAGTTGTCTTAGTGTCTTTCTTCTTACTGAAGTATGACCAGCCCAACGCAATGGCCAAGGAAATAAAAATGATGATATAAATTGCCGGTTGGCGAAAATTCATCTAAACATCTCGATGTTTATCGAGACCCTCCGTTTATTAGCTAATCCCAATCATAATTTAAAAATAAGAATTAACTAATATTATTCTATCTCCATCTCGCCCCTCTAGCAAGGGGCGATGATAGAAACGGAATTATTTATTTTCTTCTTTATTCTCTTCCTCTGGCTTTACTTCCTCTCCCTTAGGCTGTTGCTCTGCTTGTTTGTACATTGCAGCGCCAAGCTCTTGGAGTGATTTACTCAAACCCTCTGTCTGAGTTTTGATCTCATCAAGCACTTCTTTGTCTTTGACATCTTTTAGCGCTTGGATCTTTTGCTCAACATCAGCTTTCAAATTTGAATCAGCTTTGTCGCCGGCATCTTTGAGGGACTTCTCTGCGGTGTAAATCAAGCTGTCAGCCATATTTCGTGCTTCGATTAGCTCTTTCTTTTGCTTGTCTTCGTCAGCATGCTCTTCGGCTTCCTTCTTCATACGCTCGATTTCTTGTTCTGATAAACCAGAAGATGAAGTGATAGTAATTTTTTGTTCTTTGCTGGTCGCCTTGTCCATAGCCTTTACATTTACAATGCCGTTGGCATCGATATCAAAAGTTACTTCTACTTGAGGAACGCCTCTAGGCGCAGGAGGTAGACCATCGAGAGTGAATCTTCCGAGAGTCTTATTATCCTTAGCAAATTCGCGCTCTCCCTGTAAAACATGGATTTCTACACTTGTTTGATTGTCGGCAGCAGTAGAAAATGTCTCTGATTTTGAGGTTGGGATAGTCGTATTTCTCTCAATTAATTTGGTGAAGACTCCGCCAAGTGTTTCGATACCTAGAGATAGGGGGGTAACATCGAGGAGTAAAAGATCTTTGACTTCACCACCTAGAACACCACCCTGGATTGCAGCGCCGAGAGCAACTGCTTCATCAGGATTGACTGAATGATTTGGCTCTTTGCCAAAGAACTTCTTGACGGCCTCGCGGACAGCTGGCATACGAGTCATACCACCAACAAGAATAACTTCATTAATCTCGCTTTTTTGTAGTTTCGAATCTTTCAAGACAAGTTCACAAGGTTTGAGGGTTTGCTCGATCAATGAACCGATCATCTTTTCCAAATCTGATCTAGTGATAGTCATTTGCAGATGTTTAGGACCGGAGGCATCAGCGGTAACAAAGGGTAGATTGATTTCTGATTCGACAGCTGTTGAAAGCTCAATTTTAGCTTTCTCAGCAGCTTCTTTGACACGCTGGATAGCAGCTTTGTCGGAATGTAGATCAATTCCCTGATCTTTTTTGAATTCATCAATAATATGATCCATAATGACCTGATCAAAATCATCACCACCAAGATGAGTATCACCATTGGTAGCTTTTACTTCAAAGACACCATCTCCAAGCTCAAGTATAGTGATATCAAAAGTACCACCACCAAGGTCATAAACAGCGATCTTTTCATTTTTATTTTTGTCCAAACCATAAGCCAGAGCCGCAGCTGTTGGCTCGTTGATAATTCTTTTTACCTCAAGCCCAGCAATCTTACCGGCGTCTTTGGTAGCTTGGCGTTGTGCATCATTGAAATACGCAGGTACAGTGATAACAGCTTCTGTTACTTTGCCACCTAGATAGGTTTCAGCATCAGCCTTAATTTTTTGTAGAATGAAAGCAGAGATTTCCTGAGAACTATATTCCTTGCCATTCATAATTACTCGGACGGAGCCATCAGAGGCCTTTTTGGTCTCATAAGGCATTTTCTTGAGGTCTGCCTGAACTTCTGGATCATCAAATTTGCGACCAATAAAACGTTTGACCGAAAAAATAGTATTATCACCATTTGTGACAGCTTGTCTCTTGGCTAGTTGGCCAATTAATCTATCTCCCTTTTTAGTTTCTGCAACTATCGATGGTACTGTGCGTCCACCTTCGCTTGAAGTAATGATCTTTGCCTCGCCACCTTCCATTACAGCCACGGCTGAATTTGTAGTACCAAGGTCAATACCGATGATCTTTGACATATCGTTCTCCTATTTATTACTTAATTTCTTTGTTAATCTTGCCCGAAGGCAATTGTTATTGCTTGATTATATTATAACCAATACATATAAAATGTAAAGTAGACTTTACATTTTGTCAAGACCTTTTTTGATTTTTTATAAGCGACAATCCGATTTTATTGTGTGTAATTGACAAAATTAAGACCAGAAAAGCAAAACCGCCCAATCCATGGGCGGCGTGGAGATCCCTCTCTTTTTGCTTTCGAGGATGTTATCCCTCATCACCCATTCCGGGCAGATGGAGTGATTCGAGAAGGGGAGTTATGTCCTTCTCGCGTGGGGTGAGCGCAGCATCGAGCGCAGCGGCGATTTCGGCGAATTTGCCGGTGTTGCCGTCCGAGGCGGCACGCGCCTTGATCGCGTCGATGTAGGCCAGTGCAAGGAGTCGCTCCTTGCTTTCGCCGTTGTAAAGTTCAACGATCCGTGCAACGTCATCGATGGTGATGCTTTCTAATCCACCTCCGACACGGAAGATCACTGCCCCTGCTGCTGACAGCAGTGATGTGTCCACAAACAACATATGGGGCTCCTTTTGAAAAGGGGAGTTTCGGCCATGATTGGCACTGAATTCCTTATAACACAAAAAAGACAAGCTGTCTAAGTCGATAGCTAATTAAGTCTGCTATATATTACGCAAATTATTTATTTCCGCATGAGACTTTCACTTTAGCCGGTCGAAGTGATGTACCATCAAATTCATAACCGGCAGAGATTTCTTCGGTAATTATACCCTCTGGCTGATTGGACTCAACGTGTTCTATAGCTTCGTGAAGATGGGGATTAAATTCAGAGCCAACAGTCTGTATTCGAGTCAGGCCCTCGCTCTCCAATATAGTCTCAAGTTGCTTTTCGATTTGTCTGATTCCTTGTGCCCAATTGTTGGTTTCTAATTCTGTCGGCACATGTTTAGCTGCAAGCTGAAAATTGTCTAATACCGGTAATATCTCCATCATAAGGTCGGCATTAGCTAGTTTAAGTAATTTTTTACGGTCTTCTTCAACTTGGCGGCGGTAATTTTGAAAATCAGCCTGACAGCGTTGCCATCCAAGCGTTAGTTCGCCGATTTTTTGCTCATTTTCAGAAACCTCGGGAGCTTCTTCCTGTTTTACGGTTTTTTTATCTTCTTTTTTCATAATCTTTAAATAAATTTAATAATCCTTAATCTATTAATAGTATAACTTGCCATAATATTCAACAGCAATCCGCGCCAAAAACTTTTTATGATATAGTGAAGTTAACCTAATATAAGCTGTGGCCAATGGCTTCTCTAGCTAAAATCTTTAAAGATATTTATTATCCATACCGTATTTTTACGGTCCTCTGTTCATCGTTTCTTGCTGGTATTTTTATTGCCTCTCTCGTAAATATTAATTTTTCCGTGTCGTGGCAGATATTTTTATATGTAATTATTGCACTACTTTGTGCCGCACTCTTTAACTATTTGTTCAAATCAAAAATTTTGGTTCTTATCTCTTTTTGTCTGTTTTTTCTTTTTTTGGGATCTGGATTTTATTCATACAATGATTGGAAAAATCAGCGAAATATAACATTTGAAAAGGATTTAGAGATAGTCGGAAAGATATCTCAGAGGCCTGAGCCAAACTACAAAAATCAAAAGGTCGTTATTAGCATCGAGAAATGCTTAGCAGACGGTGCCACTTCAGAAGAGATGATTGGGGCAAAAGTAATTGTTCGTCTTCCTACATTTCCAGAATATCATTTCGGTGAATATTTAAATTTGCAGGGTAAAATTTCAGAACCAGAGAATTTTTCTGGTTTTGACTATAAAAACTATCTCAAGAGATGGCATATTGTCGGAGAGATAAAAAGCCCTACAAAAATTAGTTTCCAAGGTTTTTCAGCCAATCCAACAGATAGGGTATATGGTTTTCTATACAACATAGCAAACACTTTTGAAAATTCTCTCAATAGATTATTGCCAGAGCCACACTCATCTTTAGCTTCTGGTATATTGCTGGGTGTCAAGAAAAATATTCCGGACGATCTGATGCTTGATCTCCAGAAAACAGGACTTACTCATATTATTGCCTTGTCGGGCTTTAACGTCACAATCCTAATCGCAATATTCGCCAAATCTTTAGTCATATATCTTGGCCGTCGACAAACTTTTTTGCTGGGCATAATTTTAGTTACACTCTTTGTTGTCATGACCGGAGGTTCGGCGAGCGTAGTTCGAGCAGCAATATTTTCTTTACTCATCTTATTCGGCTCAACCATCGGAAGAAGAGCAGATCAAACTAATTTATTACTTCTTGCAGCAATGGTTATGGTCTTGATGAATCCATACATTTTGCCATATGATATTGGCTTCCAGTTATCCTTCTTGGCCTTTGCCGGATTGATTTATTTGGCTCCGGTGATAGCCCGATATCTAGAGAAGAAAAGGACAAATTTCTTACCGGAAAATGTAAGGTTAGCATTATCTGAAACTTTGGGTGCACAATTTGCGGTTACTCCACTGATTCTCTGCCAATTTGGCTTAGTTTCTATAATTTCGCCAATCGCCAATATCCTCGTAGTCTGGATAGTTCCTTGGATTATGCTTGCCACATTTGCCACTGGCTTACTTGGTATTATTTGTTATCCAATTGGCAAAGTTGCAGTTGCAGCATTATGGCCAGGTCTTGAATATATTCTGCGGATGGTTGAATTTCTTGCTAATATCCCGCTTTCATCAATTAATTTTGGGAAATAGTATTGAACCGCTATCTTATATCATTATTTAGCATCTTGCTGTGCATTGCTATCTTCCTAACGGCAAATATTTTCCGTATCCCAAAAAAGGATATGCTCTCAGTCAGTTTCTTGAATGTCGGCCAAGGTGATGCAGCTCTCGTTCAGAAAGATAACTTCCAAATCATTATTGACGGTGGACCTGATGATAGTATTTTATCGAGAATTAGCGATCTGATGCCACCCATGGATCGCAAGATAGAACTAGTTGTATTGACGCATCCACATGCCGATCACCTTATTGGAATCAATCAACTAATGGATCGGTATGAGATAGGGGAGATATTGAGTACAGGCGTTATTTCTAGCTCCTCCCAATACATCGAATTTCTCGAAAAAATAAAAATCAAGAAGATTCCCTTCAATGTACCTAAAATAGGGGATCGAAGACAATTTGCAGCCAACGCCAGTATTGCCTTTATTTGGCCAGGAGATCAATTTGTAAGTAAAAGCACAAGTAATCTTAATGATACCTCTCTTGTGTCAAAAATTTGCTATTTTGACAATTGTGTTTTATCTCTGGGGGATCTAGAAAAAAACGGTCAACAAGCCATGTTGGAATATTATGAAAAAGTTGGCAAGATAGATATCTTTCAGAGCGAAATTATCAAAGTGCCTCATCATGGCTCCAGTAATGCTTTGCTTCCAAGACTTTACGAGATTTCTACGCCTAAAACAGTGATAGTCATGGCTGGCAAAGATAACCAATTCGGCCATCCGCATCAGGCTGTGATCGATTATTTTAATCAAGCGTCGATAGAGATACTAAGGACGGACAAAACAGATGATAACGTCAACTTTATCTTGAACAATGATAAAATCGAAAATAAGGATAGTAAGCTTGAAAAAACGTCCATTTGAGGCTAGAGTAGAGTTAAAATTAACAAACTAGGGATTTATCATGTCGGGACATAGTAAATGGGCAACAACTAAACATAAAAAAGCAATTATCGATTCTAAGCGCGCCAAGGTTTTTACCAAGGCAGCCAAACTTATTACTATCGCGGCTCGTGATGGTAAAAGCGGCGACGTAGCAATGAATCCAGGACTTCGAATTGCCATCGACAATGCAAAATCCGTAAGTATGCCAAAAGACAATATCGATAGAGCAATCAAAAAAGGTCTTGGGGGACTTGATGGTGGTGCGGCACTCGAAGAGATTATCTATGAAGTCTACGGACCAGCAGGTATCGCTATTATGATTGAATGTCTAACTGACTCAAAGAACCGAGCACTAGGCGAAATCAGGGCTGTTCTGAATAAAAAGGGTGGTACTCTGGCCTCCGCTGGCAGTGTTAATTATCTTTTTAATAAGGTTGGTCAAATCATTATTGATGAGACAAATAATCCTCTCAAGGGCGAAGAAATGCAAATGGCAATCATTGATTCTGGCGCTACAGATTTTTCTGTTGATGATGGTCTTGTCGTAGTTACTTGCGAATTCCCTGATATAAATTCAGTTAAATCTAATCTTGAGGCAGCCGGAGTGGTTGTCACCAGTGCTGAGGCTATACAAATGGCAAAAGTTTACAATGATGTGCCGGCTGACAAGATGGAATCAATCGAAATCTTACTTGAAGCGCTCGATGATCTCGATGATGTAAATAATGTGTACTCAAACGCTAATCTATAATGGAAAAATTAAAAAATAACTCGATTAGAATTCTTGGTATTGATCCAGGGACTGGTATAATGGGCTGGGGGATAATAGAGAAAAGGGGATCTGAAATAATCCCTATAAAATATGGTTGTGTAAGAACTCCGGCAAATAGCGAGCGCAGCGAGCGTCTTTTGCATATTTTCAATTCCTTATCTGATATAATTAGGACAAACCAGATAGATGAATTTGCGATTGAAGAACTATTTTTCTTTAAAAACCAGAAAACAATAATTTCGGTTGCCGAGGCAAGAGGGGTGGCAATCGTTGTCGCAAAAAATTTCAGTCTGCCAGTCTTCGAGTATACGCCTTTACAGGTAAAACAGGCCTTAACTGGTTATGGCAGGGCAGACAAAAATCAGATACAAGAAATGGTAAAGGTTACATGCAAACTCAAAGATTGTCCAAAGCCAGATGATGCTGCTGATGCATTGGCTATTGCAATCTGCCATGGCCAAACAAATCAAAAGATAGTTTAAAAAATAAAATTGAAAATTTGATCGGAGGGAAGATGCCAGAACTAAGACAAAATATCATAACTGGTGATTGGGTAGTCGTAGCGCCAGAAAGAGCAAAGCGTCCAAAAGATTTCGTTATTCCAAAAAGTGTGAAAGTTTCTAATAAGGATAACTGTCCATTTTGTGTGGATTCTGTAGGATACAAACAGAATAAAGCTCACATGAAATATGAAACAGAGAATGTTTATGTAGTTGAGAATCGTTTTCCGGCTTTTGTTGAAGATGAATCCAAAAAATCAATCAGAAGTTTTTATCCTGAAGAGGGTTTTTATCGCGCACGTGCCTCCGTGGGGGATCACGAAGTAATTATCATAAAAGATCACACAACCCCATTATTGAAGTTTAGTAAATCTCTCATGGATGAAGTCCTTGAGGTTATAAGAGAAAGATATCTATGGATGAAAGAGCATGAGAAAGTTGCCTCTATTGTTCCTATCTACAATCATGGGGCCGAAGCTGGAGCATCTATCGATCATCCGCATGCTCAGATATTTGCTTCAGGAATTGTAACAAATGAAGTCGGCAGAGAGTTAGAGGGCGCAGACCGCTACTATGGCATAAATGGGGCTTGTGTTTACTGCGATATTATTCATCATGAGATCAAAGAAAAAATCAGAGTTGTATATGAAAATGAGCACTTCATCGCCTTCAATTTTTATGCACCTAGATTTCCTTTTGAGACCTGGGTTATGCCCAAAAAACACGAAAGTCAGTTCGAGAATACTTCAAAAACTTATATGAAAGATTGTGCAGATGCTTTGACCACTGTTTTCCAAATGATCGACAAAACCCTAGAAAACCCACCTCTAAACTTTTACATCCATACATTGCCAACGATTCACGAGAACTCCGATTCGTACCATTGGCATATTGAAATTGTGCCAAGAGTCTCTAGATACGGTGGTTTTGAGTTGAGTAGCGATATTGTCATCAATACTATGCCGCCAGAAGAAGCCGCAGAGTATTTAAAGGGGAGATCTTAGTCTTAGCAGCTTATCACTTATCGAAAAGTCACTAAATTTTATTTATTTTTCTATTAGAGTGTAGGTTGATAGCTTTTATAAGTTTTTTAAAGTATTCTTCTGCTTCCTCTTTGGTATGGCCAACCGATAATGCGCCAAATCTTCCATACTCCGAGATCATTCCTGGCATATAGACCATAACGCCTTTTTTGGTATTTTTATTGAAACTAATTTTGCTCTTATCAATCATCTTAATCAGCTCGGATGATGATAAAACTTTGTATTTCTCTGATTCTACGATATCTCTGGCCATATAATAAATTGGAGTTTTGCCACAGTATAAAATGCCGTCCCGCTTATTATATTTTGATTTAGTCAGATAGTAAGCAATTCTAAAAGGATGAGTTGTGCCGCCTTTACGTAAATTTATCTCAATTGGGTATATCTTCGGTATTTCTAACTCATTTGACTGAACCGTAACAAAATCAATCGAGAAATGACCAACCATACCCTTCTTTATCATCCAGTCACCGACTTTTTTGGCCTCTCGAATAACTAGCTTGCGATGAACGTCCAAAGCCGGAAATGTACAGCCAAGATATTTTTGACCGTCAGAACCACCGAGAATTTGCTCATGGGTAGAAGCAATAGAGACTTTTCCTTCTGTCGATAAAAACAACTGTGCGCTAGGAGAATATTTTATTTTTCCATCGACATAACCCTCAACTATGCCGCCAATCCTATTGAATTCCCTGATATATCTCTCTATCTCTAAGTCATCCGCTTCTAACCTGCAATATTTATGGAAATTCTTTTTGATTAAAGAGGTGAGTTTGGCCAGATCTGTTCTAATAGAAATCTCGATATCATTGTCATTCAAAAAATCTTCTACAGAAAAGAGACAATTCCCCCTACCAGAAGCACCCTGTTCAAGTTTAATTACCAATTTCTTGAACTTTGGGTAGTCTCTCATTAATTTCGCGATTGCCCCATAAAGTTCAGTAAAACTTTTCAAGCTAGTAATTCCGGGGATGACATTTAGGTCGGCTAATTTAAATACCTTGCGTCCGCCACTTTTACTGCCAACGTAATCAAATTTCTCGGCAGATCCGAAGAGGGGTATACCAATTCTTACTGCTAATTTTCTTTCAAGAATAGTTGGATTATAGCAACGTAAAACGGTGGTCTTTTCATTTGTAATAGCCTTAGCAATTCTTTTGAGAGCGGCATGAGAATTGTATAGCTTTTCGGTAAGACTCAGGTGCTGGCTGTCTTTTACCTGAATATGGGTCAATCTTGATTTCATATCGGCAATCTCTTTTGGCTTGCCTGATATCAAGCCTAGATAATAATCGAATAGAGTGGTGTCAAAATTATCAGAAGTTACATATACAATCTTCGTATTCTTATATTTGAGAAGAAAAAGGATAAACAACATTCTCTCTTCATAAAATCTTAAGCCCTTAACTTTTGAAAGGTTAAATTTGTCAGAATTTAAGCCCGAGACAACTACAAAAGTTCTTTCGCCACGATAATTGTAGTTAGAAAGCTTCTTATTTTTTTTCAATCTTTTTTGAAGATTCGAAAAGATTATCTGCTCTTCGGTTTTCATAATTGTATTGTCCACTATTTGGCCCTTAAGGGCAAGCTTTTTGATATAGAGTAAGCCAAAACTATACAATATTTTCCTAACTTTTTCAACCCTAAGCAATAAGATAAATCACTTGATTTAAGCGGTCATTACCGTTATCTTGATAAGAGAGAAATAAGACAACAAAAAGGAGTACTGATGAGTCACAAAGTCATGCGTTTGGCAGTCAAATATGTCACAGATGAAGCAATAAAGCGGGGAATAAGTGTCAGATTTTACCATAGGGACTACTTTGTTTTGGAGTATCAAGGACATAAAGAGTATTTCAATGAAACTCTTTCATCTAAAACGACTGCACTTGCTTCGAAGTTTTGCCTGAACAAAAATTTTACAAAAATGTTGCTCGAGGAAGCAGGGGTTGAAGTCCCTAAAGGCATGAATTTCTTAAATGATCAAATCTATGAAGCTTTGTCATACGTGGAAAAAAATGGTTGGCCAGTTGTGGTAAAGCCAACTACCGGCATGGAAGGTGATCTTGTGTTTCCAAACATATCGGACAAGGAGCAGTTTTTATCTGCCTGGAAAAAAATTGGCCAAAAATATAGCGAAATTATTGTTGAAAAGATGTTTATTGGCAAAGAATACCGCGTATTCGCTACCAGAGATAAATCTCTATCTGTCATACACCGAATTCCTGCTAATGTAGTTGGTGACGGTACTCACAATCTGCGCGAACTTATCGGCATAAAAAATCAGGATCCTAGACGAGGCCCCGGTCTTACACCACTAGCACAAATTGTAATTGATGATGTTGTGCGCGGAACGATTAAGAAAGAAGGACACGATTTAGACTATATCCCAAAAAAGGATGAACAAATATTCTTACGTGAAAACTCTAATATTGCTACAGGGGGTGAAAGTCTTGACTGTAATGAAATTGCACACCCTTCAGTTTTAGAGATATCCAGGAAAGCTATTGAGGCAATACCAGGTTTGCAATATGGCGGGGTTGATTTTATGACAAAAGATATCACCAAACTTCAGAATAAAGATAATTATGTTGTGATCGAAGTAAATTCTATTCCTGGAATTGCTTTGCACCATCAGCCAACGATTGGCAAACCGGTTGATATTGCGTCAGCAATTATCGATGTCAATTTTCCAGAAACAATTAAATAGGTAAAGAATGAAAGAAAATTATACAATCTCAACTCAGATCATTGTTAATGAAGCAAATAAACGTGGTGTCAAGGTAGATGACTTATGCCCAGGAAAAGTTGCCAAACTAAGCTATGGAGGTCATGAAGAATACCTGTGTTGCCAATTTATTTCCAAAACAACATCGGTTGCTTATGAGTTAGTTAACAATAAGAATTTGACGAAGCAGGTTCTAAAAGAGGCTGGCCTATCAATAGCCGAAGGCGAAAAATTTACCAAAATGCAGTTAGATGAAGCGCTGGCCTTTGCAAAGAAAATAGGATATCCGGTTGTTATTAAACCGACAAATTCAAGTCATGGAAATTGTGTTTTTGCAAATATTGCCGACGAGGATGATTTTATTAAACACTGGCAGAAAGTATCAATTAAATTCAATAATATTCTTGTCGAGCGCTATTTTGATGGCGGTACGGAGTATCGAGTAGTTGCTAGTCAGGACAAAGTACTGGGAATTACTAATCGTGTTCCTGCTAATGTGATCGGCGATGGCATCCACACAATAAAAGAATTAGTGGAGATTAAAAATTCTGATCCCAGAAGAGGTGATGACTCATATAAGGATTTTAAAAAATGCCTCGTAAAAATTGATATAGATGACATTGTTATTGAAACATTAAAAAAGTCTAACAGAGACATCAATTATAAGCCGCAAGCTGGCGAACAAGTATTCCTGCGTGAAAATTCCAATCTTTCAACTGGGGGTGACAGCATCGATTTTACCGATAAGGTTCATCCTTCAGTGCACGAAATTGCAGTAAAAGTAATTAAGGCAATCCCCGGCCTTGCCTATGGCGGCATGGATTTTCTTTCAAGGGATATTACAGTAGAGCAAACACCCGACAATCACATTATTGTGGAGATAAACTCAAGTCCTGGAATATTTATGCATCATTTCCCTTACGAGGGTGAGTCTCGAAATGTCGCAGGAGATATACTAGATATTGCTTTTCCTGAAACCAAGAAGGACAAATAAATGATTTCTTATCTAAAAGGTAGAGTAGTTTTATTTAAATGGGGTCTTATTATCCTGGAAACTAGAGGAGTCGGTTATAAAGTTTTTGTCAATCCGCAAATCAAAATAAAGAATAACATCGTCGATACGCGAGAAGATGTAGAGCTATATATCTATGAGCATATCAGGGAGGATGCCGATGATTTTTATGGTTTTTTGAGCTACCAAGAATTAGAGTTATTTGAGAAATTGATTTCTGTTAATGGTGTCGGTCCAAAAGCTGGTTTAAATATTATGAGCTATGCGGGGACAGATAAAATTCTTCATGCAATAATCAGCGATGACATGAGTTTCTTTACTGCAATTTCTGGAATAGGTAAGAAAGTAGCAGCCAAAATAATCCTTGATCTTAAATCAAAAATATCTTCTGATAAAAGCATTAACGTCATCGGGAAAATTGATGAAGCAGATGATTTAATGGATGCAATGCAATCTTTGGGCTATAAAAAATCAGAAATACAGGGGTTGGTTAGTAAAATCCCATCCGATATAATCTCCACCGAAGAAAGAGTTCGGTGGTGTTTAAAAAACTTATCAGCGAAGTAATTATTTATTATTTTACATATCCAGACAGACTATCTATAATAAGCCTAAGATCTCCAATGACTTATTATTTTGTATATGAAAAAAAGTGATAGCGAAAATTTCGAGTCTGATTTAACCTCCACTTCTTTTACTAATGATGATGAAGTGCTCGATTTTTCTTTGCGGCCTAAAAAAATTGCAGAATACGTCGGACAAAATCAAATCAAAGAAAATCTAGTTATATTTATAGAAGCCGCCAGAAAAAGAAGCGAACCAGTTGAACATATGCTTTTTTATGGTCCTCCAGGGCTTGGCAAAACTACTCTTGCAAATATTATTGCCTCTGAGATGGGAGTAAATATTAGAATAACGTCAGGTCCAGCCATCCAAAGATCAGGAGATCTGGTGTCTCTGCTGACGAATTTATCTGAGAGCGATATTCTTTTCATCGATGAGATTCATCGTCTCAATACCACAGTCGAGGAAATTTTGTATTCTGCCATGGAGGATTACGCCGTTGACCTAATATTAGGTAAGGGGCCTTCTGCAAAAGCAATGAGAATGAATCTTCCAAAGTTTACCTTAATCGGTGCTACTACAAAGTTTGGTTCGCTTTCATCTCCTTTGCGTGATCGCTTTGGTTTTGTACATAGACTTGAATTTTATGAAGATAAAGAACTTTCAGAAATTATCAGAAGGTCGGCACAGATACTTGGGATAAAGATAGATGATAGCGGTATTCTAGAAATTGCCAAAAGATCAAGGAAGACTCCACGTATAGCTAATCGTCTTCTCAAGAGAGTGAGAGACTATGCAGAAGTAAAGCATAATGGTGTTGTGAATAAGGCTGTAGCTTTTGAAGCAATCAATAAGTTAGATATTGATGAATTAGGTCTGGATAGAAATGATCGTTTTTATCTGGATACTATAATCAATAAATTTAGTGGCGGTCCAGTTGGGTTAGAGACTATCTCCGCGGCAATTTCCGAAGACAAAGACACAATAGAGGACGTTATAGAGCCATATCTTCTACAGCTGGGGTTTATTAATCGTACTAATCGTGGTAGAATCGCCACACTTCTGGCTTATAAACACCTCAGAATACAAAAGCCAGTAGATCAGTGCCAATTAATATAAGGATATCGGCTATGAGCAAAAAAATTTTTGTACATAGTTGCTGCACAGCTTGTGCCAGTCATGTTTTTTCGGAGCTAGAAAAAGTTGGTTTTAAAGTAGTAGCCTTTTTTTACAATCCAGAGATCGATGAGGCGCAAGAATATAACCAGCGCAAGCAAGGACTAATAGAATACTGCCTAAATAACAAAATAGAATTCGTCGAAGCAAACTATGACCCAAGCGATTTTTCTAATTTGACCAATCCCTTTAAAGATCCTGCCTCGATGAAGTATATCAGTGATAAGGAGCGGTATCGAAGAAAACGTTGTTTTCTCTGCAATTCGATGGTAATGCAAAAAACAATTGAACAGGCAAAAAAAAGAAGGATCAAATATTTTACTACCACATTGCTTTGTTCCCCATATAAAAATCATGATGAGATAGTCGAGATTAGCAATGAAATTGCTTTAGACTACGGGGTAAATTTCTATTATCAAGACTTTCGTAAGGGCTATTGGATGGGAAGAAATTATGCTAGAAATCATGGCGTATCATTGCCAGCATATTGTGGATGTCTTGAATCCCTAAAAGAGAGGAGGCTGGAATGAATTCATTTAATCTCCTTTTCTTCTTTTACGGACTATTTCTATTCGCCTATATAATCTTCAGCCTTTTCGGTATCTACCATCTCTGGAGATTTGGGTATTCTGGCGATTTATCAAAAGTTATTATTATTTTATATTCAGTTATTTCCATAGTGATAATCATGTCCTCAGTATTGATTTTAACGGCTTTAGAAACGGGAGCATAATATGTCAGTAAGAGAAAAATTATTTCCAAATCAATCACAAGAAGAGCGAATATTTCTTCTTATTAGAAAGCACTGGTTTAACTATGTGATCTTTTTCTTTCTGGATTTTCTTGCAGTAATCCCTGTGCTTATAGCTCTTTTTGTCTGGGTAAATAACCCAACACTTATAACGCCAGTTGGCGGACAAATCTTAGTAATTTTTCTTGCTATTTTTGTTTTAGTTGTACTAGCTGCCCAGCTCTATGGCTTCGTTGACTACTATCTTGATGTTTACATAGTCACTGATCAAAGAATTGTCGATATCAGTCAAGAAGGTTATTTCAAACGACAAATATCTGAATTGCATTTACACCAAGTACAGGATGTAAATGCTCGAGTTGAGGGTATCTGGCAGACATTACTGCATTTTGGAGATGTCCATATCCAAACCGCCGGAGAAAGAGAGAATTTTGTTTTCAAGTCAATTCCACATCCTTATTTAGTCGCCAAACAAATAATTAGTCTCCATGAAGCACATATTGAGAGGACGAATAGAAGATCTAACAGAAGAGATGTTGGTCTGGGAGAAAGAGCTAGAGATAGTGAAGCTGAATTACCTTTTGGAGAATTAGAAAGACAGGCAAAAAACGTTCTCGGTGAATCACGATTCATTGATCGTGTGAAATACGGAGGGATGGTAATAACGCAGGAGGATAGGACAGAGAAAGATAATATTAAAAAGCTTGCTCAAAATAACAAGATTTTAGTAGCTACGGATTCTAATACAAAGAATGATTCAAAAGTGAATAAAAAAGTATCAGATAGTCAAGGTGAATTAACCGAAGGAAGGGAAATAGATCTAACGCCATGAAAGTGTCTGATTATAATTTCAATCTGCCAAGCGAATTAATTGCGGAGAAACCAACTGATAAACGTGATGAATCAAAACTGCTAGTTCTAGATAGCATGGGCCATATTAGTCATCGGAAATTCTCCGATCTTCTTTCACTCCTGTCAGATAAAGATGTCCTTGTATTCAATAATACAAAAGTCTTTCCAGCAAGGTTGATAGGAAAAAAGGAGAGCACTGGAGGTAGGGTCGAAATTTTATTGAATCACCAAATTGATGGTAATTATTGGGAAGTTATCGGCAAGAATTTAAGTATCAATCAAAGTATTATCTTTGAGAACTCGGATTTGAAAGCCAATGTTATCTCTAGGAATGATAAAACTTTCGTTTTGGATTTTAATTTTAAGGAAGAAGAATTCTTTTCTGAGCTAGAAAAAATTGGTCTCATCCCTTTGCCACCGTATATAGAGGCAAAGAGAAAAATAAATCATACTTTGTATGAAAAAGATAAAGAAAGATATCAAACAATTTATGCAAAAAAGAGAGGAAGCATTGCTGCGCCAACGGCAGGTTTGCATTTCAGCGCAAGTCTTTTGGACCAAATAAGAATCAAGGGTGTAAAAACCTTAGAATTAACATTACATGTCGGTCTGGGGACTTTTGCTCATGTTGAGGCGAAAGAAGTTGAGGATCATAAAATCCACCAGGAATTTTATTCGATTTCCCAGGATTCTTATAATAGCTTGCTCGAGCTGAAAAAAAACGGACATAGGATTATCGCTGTTGGAACAACAACTACCCGTGTATTGGAAACAATATTCACCGAGTCGCTGTCTAATGATGTTCGACCATTACCATCGCTGAGTGGCTGGACCGATATATACATTTATCCTGGTTATAAATTCAAATTTGTTGATAGCCTTATAACAAACTTTCACCTTCCGGCTTCTTCCCTCTTGTTTTTAGTCTCGGCTCTTGCCGGCAGAAAAAATGTTTTACACGCGTATGACGAGGCAATAAAGCATAATTATCGTTTCTATTCTTATGGCGATGCTATGTTTGTAAATATGGAATAGGGGAAAATAAAGATAGCTTTATGAGGGGAAAAATAGTAAAAACTTTATTGTTCGTTATTTGTTTCTCGGCAACATATTTTTTGCCTGAGTTTGTTAAGGCGGCTGACGATACTCGTCCCGTGGGCTCACTGTTGATTTCTGAGGTTTATTACAACCCGATCCAAGCAGGAACTGATACAAAATATGAATGGGTCGAACTCTATAACAATACAGACGAGCCAGTTGACATAATAAATTGGTCGCTTAAGGACAATATGGATAGCGTTATTATCTCAAACATTTCCTATGTGGTCGAGCCTGATAGTTTTCTTGTAATAGCTGCTTACAAGGAATTTTTTCTAATAAATTTCCCTGACGTTGATCTAGGAGCAAAAGTAATTTACTTGGAGCATGTAATCGGAAATGGATTGAGCAATTCAAACGATACTTTGACTATTTTGGATGGCGACAAAAACATTATAAATGAAGTTATTTGGAACTCAACTGACTACAAGGATTTGGTTATAGATGATGGACAGTCGATAGAGAGAGCGCCTATTGATGGTCAGTTTATTATGAATATAAAACCTTCCCCTGGCTCTGGACCTCTTCCTATTGTTGAGCCAGAGGAAATTAAGACAGAAGATATTATCGTAGATATTGCTATAGCTCGAGAAGATCAAGATGGTGATAAAACTACGGTTTCTGGCATAGTTACGGTTTTGCCTGGCGTACTGTCTACTCAATACTTCTATATTGAGGATAAGACTGGTGGTATGCAAGTCTATAATTATCACAAACTATTTCCCATATTAAAGCTCGGGGACAAAATTTTAATTAGCGGTGAATTATCTAGTGTCTCGGGCGAGAGGAGAATTAAGATTGCAGATATTACTAATATTCGTATCTTGGAAAATGTAGCCGAAATTATTCCAGTGCGAGTTGAAGTCTCAGAAATTAGTGAAAAATATGAAGGGGAATATATTAAAATAACCGGACTAGTCATTGAGACTAGCGGTGACAATTTTGTGGTTGGGACGAAAAACTCTGATGAAAAAATCAAAGTTAACATTCGTGATTCGGCGAATATCGATAAGCCGAAGATGAGAAAAGGGGACAAGGTAGAGATTGCTGGTATTGTATCGGAATACAAAGGCGAATATAGAATATTGCCAACAAAGCAAGAAGATGTTAAAGTATTGACTTCTGATCACCTGCCTATGGCTGGGCCGAGCGAGATACTTAGTTTAATTTTTGGTACAATTATTTATACATTATGGATATTATTTCAAAAAGTGAGAAAGAGACGTTTGGCCTGGGTGCCAAATTGGCAGCAGATCTAAAGGGAGGCAAGGTTTTCGCCCTGTTCGGCGATCTTGGCGCTGGCAAAACAACATTTGTGAAGGGTTTGGCCAAGTCCTTGGGGATACAAAAGACTATAAAAAGTCCGACTTTCAACATTATGAAAATTTATCCGACTGACCATAATGAAATAAAGTATTTAGTCCATATTGATGCATATCGTTTGACTTCTTTGGCTGATGCAGATTCTATCGGACTTTCCGAGGTAATTGATAATAAGGAAAATGTTGTCTTGATAGAGTGGCCTGAAAATGTCTGGCCGATAATAAAAAATAAGTCTAAATCAATAAAATTTCTGTTTATTGATAAAAATTCTAGACAAATTAGCTACTAGGAAAAAATGCAATTATATATTGATACAAGTGATGATACAATTATGGCCCTGAATGATGATAATGGCAAGATTATCGATCAATATCGAGATAGTCTACGTTTCAGCCAGAGCGAGAAATTATTACAGGTTATAGACGAATTACTAAAAAAGAATAATTTCTCTAAAAAATCTATAGACAAGATTGTGGTTAACTGCGGGCCTGGTTCATATACTGGCATTAGAGTTGGTATTACCACAGCAAATTTTCTCGCTTTTGGTCTCAATATTCCGGTTGTCTGTGCGGGAGATGTGGACGAAAACGATAATTTTAAACGACCTGTGTCAGCTAGATATCTGAAAGAACCGTTTATCACCAAGGAGAAATCTAGACTCAAATAGGGTTATTTGATAAGATGATCTTTGTAGTTAATTAATTTTCTAATATAAAAATGTCATTTTTCTTAAAGAAAAAACAAAATCCTAGACATAATTTAAAGCAGTCTAATAAACCTCCAAAGAAGAAGATCTGGCGGATTGTCATTATGGCTTTGTCTTTACTTCTAATCCTTGTTATCTCCTATGCTGCATTTTTAGTCGCCTCTGGCTCAAAAGTCTTTGAGCAAGGACTCGGCGGTCAGTCACTAATCAAGACTTTTTATGGCAAGGAAAAACTAAAGGGTGAAGATCAGGACCGTATAAATGTATTACTAATGGGTATGGGCGGGGTTAATCATCCCGGGGGTTTACTGACTGATAGTATTATGGTTTTAAGCATTAGACCGAGTGACAAAAAGGTTGCCATTTTGTCAATTCCGCGCGATCTTCAGGTAAAAGTTCCTGGTAGAGGAGATGACAAAATAAATTCTGCCTTTTATGCTGGATATAACGATTATTATACTAAGCAGTGCAACAAAAAAAATGCCTCTGCTTGTCAGGAGCTTGCTTTGACGGCCGGAGCAAGACAATCCGTTGATGTTGTTTCGGGCGTTCTGGATATTCCGATACATTACTATATTACAGCTGATTTCAAGGGATTCGAGAAAGTCATTGATCAATTAGGGGGAGTGGATGTTTACGTCGAAAAGACAATCTATGATCCGCTCTTTCCTGATGATGCAATGAAGGGTTATGCACCATTTAAAATAAAAGCAGGACAGCATCACCTGGATGGCAAAACGGCTCTGAAATATGCTCGTTCTAGAGAGACGACATCTGATTTTGATCGTGCTGCTAGACAACAAAAGATAGTTTCGGCAGTAAAGGAACGGGCAATGAAGGCTGGTTTCTTGGCAAATCCTAAAAAAATTGCTGATGTCACGGCGACTCTTGGAAATAGCATAAGACTCAGTCTTACGCCAAGCGAAACCAAATCTTTCCTAGAGCTAATAAGCGGCATATCTATGGACGGCGCGATAACAGAAGTTCTATCAAATGGTCCCAATGGACTTCTTGTCGACCACAACAATGGACTCTATTATCTAAAACCAAAATCAGGAAATTTTAAGGAAATCCAGAATCTGGCTGAAAATATCTTTGACTATAAGAAAAAAGAATCGGCCAGAATTGAGATTCAGAATGGTTCTGCTAAATCCGGTCTTGGTGGTATATTAGCGGAGGAGCTGCAAAAAAGCGGTTATACAATATCCTCTATTTCAGTTGCAAAACAAAAAACAGCCAATACGGTTATTTATGATTTAAGTGGACAAAGCAAAAAAAATACTCTAGAATTCTTAAAAAATAGGCTAAATGCAGAAATAAAGACTGCTGATAAAAAGGACGGAGAAACAACCGATATTAGGATAATCATCGGTGATGACTACAATTCTTCGAAGAGTTAATTTATGGCGTTTTTGCACAACCAGCTGGCCCGGAAAATACTACTAACGCTCATACTTACATGGAGTAACCTATCTTTTTATTTGACCAATCAGGATAGCTCGGTATTATCTTGGCTGATCATTTTTATTTCCTTGCTAGGTCTAATCTTCATCTGGACGGAGAAATCAACAATATTTACCCTTATCCTACTCTCTTTTACTTCTACATATGCTTTTAGTGTATTTATGTTTCAGTTGAGCATACCCCTCTGGCTTATAATGATAGGGGTTGTTATTATATTCGGCTATCTTTTTACTTATACTGAGCAAAAGATCGGAATATTAGGGAATAAACGACTAATATATCTAGTCTTATTTAGTCTTATAATCTTGCAGGCCTTTTTGGCTTTGAGCTATTTTGCCATTAGTCCTATCAACCAGAGTTTAATTATTGCTTCAATAAGCTATCTATTTGTTGGATATTGTTATACTATTTTGGCTAAACATATGGATAATAATTTTTTAACATATGTAATAATAACTACCTTGGCGATTATATTGGTTTTTCTTACATCAACCTGGGGTGGTCTTGTCTAATAACATAACCTCTTATATAATGAGATAAAAATTGGAGATATATGAAGAATAAATTAAAAGTTAATTTCGATATTAAATCTATAATATCGTTTTTTAAGTCCTTGTCCGTCAAGACCAAAAATTGTTTTAAGTCTTGTTCGTCTAAATCAAAATTCATAACAAGTAAGATAAATTGGCGGAAGCTGTCTTTGCCTATAGTAATTATCTTTATTGCGATCGCTATCGTAGAAGCTGTCTTTGCGGTCATGGTTTATGGTTTTAAGATTGACAATAAAGCCACACAGATAGCTGCAAAGATAATACCTCTCCCAATTGCTGTTGTTAATTATGACTTTATTACTTATAACGATTATCTCAATGAGAGAAATTATATTCATCATTTTTATGACGCCACTAAGCAAGAAGAGGTAAATTTTAAGGAAATTGATAGTCAGATTATAGACCAGCTTATTGAAAACAAGATTATCAAATTCAGAGCAATGAATGATGGGATAAAAGTTGATAAAAAAGATGTTGACTCTACTATTAATGCTATAGTGGAACAAAATGGCGGCAAGGAAAAAGTCGAGAAGGTTCTGCAGGAATTATATGGATTAACTTTGAAAGAGTTTACCAAGCTTGTGAAAATTCAGCTTTTACGAGATAAGCTAAACGAAACATCTATCGCCAAGATTCAGGCCAAACATATCCTTATCCGTGTGGACAAAGATGCTAATCAAGAGACTGTGGACGCCGCCAAAACAAAGATAGAGGGGATATTAACCGAAATTAAAGCAGGACTTGATTTTGCCGAAGCTGCAAAGAAATATTCAGAGGATACTGGTAGCGCCGAACAGGGAGGAACTTTAGAACCCTTTGCTAAGGGGGATATGGTAGATGAATTCTCTGAAGAAGCCTTTAAGACAAAAGTTGGCGAAATATCTTCTTCGGTAAGAAGCGAATTTGGCTGGCATATTATCAAAGTAGAATCTAAAACTGGCAGTATAGAGGAAAAATTCACGGATTGGATGGAAGGTATCAAGGCAAAAAGTTTAATTCTGAAATTTTATGAATTATAAAAAGCTACTAATATTTGTGCTTGCGATCATAGCAATTGTAGCGGCTTTATGGGGCGTATGGAATTGGCAAAATAGCGGAGATACTGAGCCGTCGAGACAGGAAAAAGAGATTCGCTAACTACATTACGATATAAAAAAAGAGGCTCTTGTAGAGCCTCTTTTTTATGTACGCTTTTTAGTGTTTGATTATATTTTCTCCAGTCATAGATTCTGGTTTTTCTATATGTAGGAGTTTCAAGACTGTTGGTGCTATATCATAAAGTGCTCCGTTCGAGATCTTTGAGTTTTTTCTGCTGATATAGATAATTGGGACAGGGTTTATGGTATGAGCAGTATGATTTTGATTTGAGATCTTATCAAAATTTACCTCGGCGTTGCCGTGATCAGCGGTGATAATAATATCAAAGTCATTTTTTAACGCAGCATTTACTACTTTATTGATCTCACAATCAACACATTCTATGGCTTTTATAATCGCATTCTTGTTGCCGGTATGTCCGATCATATCTGGATTTGCATAATTGACAAAAATGAAGTCGGTGCTGTCGGCAATAGAATGCAATATTTCCTCAGTAATTTCTTTTGCCCTCATCTCGGGTGCCTGGTCATGGGTGCTAATATCTTTTCGACTTTCAACTAATATTTGTTTCTCGCCATCATATGGCTCTTGTCTGCCGCCGTTTAGGTAATATGTACAATGAGCAAACTTTTCTGTTTCTGCGATATGAGCCTGTTTTAGGCCAGATTTGGAGATTTCATTGCCTAGAGTTGTTGTGATTTCTTCGGGAGAAAAAGCAATAGAGCAATTAAAATTGTTATCATACTGAGTCATGGTAACAAGAAAAAGATTTTGCTGATCTTTTCTTTCGATTATTCTCTGGGTCATCATCCTTGATCGATCTTTTCTAAAATTGAAAAAGAATATGCCGTCATTATCTCTGACTTGGTAACTATTGCCTAGATCATCCAAGAATATAATTGGTTCTATATGTTCATCAACGATACCTTCACTGTGTAACCCCTTGACAACATCTGATGGCTTCTGGCCCTTAGAGCTCTTACCTTTACCTTCAAAAATTGCGTCTTCGACCTTTTTCAATCTATCCCAATTGTTATCTCTGTCCATTGCGTAGAAGCGTCCGGAAGCGGTTGCTATAAAACCGATCCCTATATGTTCTATGATATCTTCTAGTTCTTTTAGATATTCATGTGCACTTTTGGGTGGAGTATCTCGACCATCGGTAAAGGCGTGTATTGCAACTTTCTCGACCCCAAATTTTTTAGCTGCTTTTAGAAACGCGTAGAGATGTTGGCTATGACTATGCACCCCACCAGGACTTACCAGGCCCTTAATATGAAGGACAGAATCATGTTGTTTTACATGGTTAAATAAATCAATAAAAGAGGCATTATTCTCGAAATCATTTTCTTTTACAGCTTTAGATATCTTTGCAAAATCTGTATAGACCACTTTTCCTGCACCAATTATAGTATGGCCGACTTCACTGTTGCCCATTTGTCCATCTGGTAATCCTACTGCTTCGCCACTTGCTTCTAAGAGTGCATGAGGGTAATTGTTCCATAGATTATCAAAATATGGCGTTTTTGCCTCGGCGATTGCATTGTGTTCTTTTTCTTCCTGATATCCCCAACCATCGAGCACAATTAAAATAACCTTATTCCTGTCTTTATTCATAGATTTATTTTTTAATTGATTTTGGAAAAATTAAAAGCATTCAAACCAGGATAAATAGCTTTATCTCCCAGTTCTTCTTCGATTCTTAAGAGTTGATTATATTTGCAGATTCTTTCTGATCGGCAAAGCGATCCAGTTTTTATCTGTCCACTGGCAAGTCCTACTACAAAATCAGCGATTGTTGGATCTTCGGTCTCGCCGGAACGATGAGAAACAATTGATGTAAAACCGGCCTCATTTGCCATCTTTATAGCCTTAATAGTTTCTGAGACTGTGCCAATCTGGTTTAGTTTGATAAGGATTGAGTTTGCAGCGTTTCTTTTAATGCCATCTTGAAGTCTTTTAATATTCGTAACGAATAGATCATCACCAACGATTTGAACTTTGTCACCAAGTCTTTGTGTGAATAATTCATACCCAGCCCAGTCATCCTCTGACAAGCCATCTTCAATGGAGATAATCGGATATTTTTGAAGCCATGATGCGTATAAATCAATCATTTCCTCACTTGTAAGCTTTTTGCCTTCGGTCGCCAGGTTATATTTCCCATCCTCGTAAAGCTCTGTCGCAGCACCGTCGATAGCAATATAAATATCCTTGCCTGGTACATAACCAGCTTTCGTTATGGCTTCGACAATAACTTCTAGAGCAGCTTCGTTAGAAGGAAGAGCTGGTGCAAAACCGCCTTCGTCGCCGACTGATGTGTTTAGGCCTTTAGCTGCTAGAATTTTTTTCAAATTATGAAATACCTCAGTGCCATATCTAAGCGCTTCCTTAAAAGATGGTGCTCCGGCAGGCATAATCATGAATTCCTGTAGGTCGGTTGAATTCTCCGCATGTTTTCCGCCGTTTAATATATTCATCATTGGCACCGGCAATCTGATTTCCTTGCCAGTCTCGGCTATTTTCTCAAAATACTTATATAATGAAATGCCTTGGCTTTTTGCTTGGGCGTGTGAAAAGGCCATGGAAACCCCCAAGATTGCGTTTGCTCCTAGTCTGCCCTTGTTCTCAGTCCCGTCAATTGCAATCATAGTTTCATCGATCAATTCCTGATTGAATTCCTTGCCGACCAATTCTTGTTTTAGAATATTATTTACATTATTTATGGCAGTCTCTACTCCTTTGCCCATGTATCTTGTTCCGCCATCACGTAATTCGACTGCTTCGTAACTTCCAGTTGAAGCACCTGATGGAACTGCAGATCGGCCGAAAGAGCCATCATCCAGTGTTAAATCTACTTCTACTGTAGGATTGCCTCGAGAATCTAAAATTTCTCTAGCCACAATCTGTGCAATTTTTGACATTTTTCTCCTAAAATAATTTATAATCAGTCCATAACTTATCACTTTTTAGATGTATTTTTCAAGCTCTGGTCTAGGTCAGGTTTGTGAAACTATATGAAGAAATAGTCTGGACAAAACGCTTAGAATTGTTGCAAATAAAACAAACGGAGAATTTATGTCAAAAAAATACATTTGCATGCAGGATGATTGCGCTTTTTGCACATCTGATGAGGAGGACGCCTTCGAGCATGCTCACATGAGACATGGACATTCTGTTGTGGAGGTGGATATGGAGGAAGGTGGGGAACCTTCATGCCATTTGCTTGAAATACCATCTGTGGCTGAGGGAATCTTGGATGAGGAAGAATCTTAAGAAAACTACTTTTTCGAAGCTTCTTCTGTGTTGTTGATCGTTGATCTTTCCTGATCCATTGCCTTTATTACTTCAACTATTTTCCCTGCATCCTGTCTTGCAGTAGCCAGATCTTTTCTTATTGAGGCCATGGCATTTTTTCCGTCAACTAAAATACCCTTGTTACCCGGATAGTCAGCTGGAATAACTGCAAAAATTTTCTCTTGCAGAGCATCTATTTTTGTTTTTGCATTGGCCAAGTTTGTTTTCATATCTATTAGATCTGCCTCAAGGCTCGTCACATTCTTCCCGCCGTCTTTGAGTGTTTTTATTCTATCCTCTAGTTTTAGGGCAATATCTGATAACTTTATTTGAGCCTGATCTGTTTTATTAATAGTGATAAGTAGGTGAATTTTGGGTACAAATACTCCGTATATCTTATATGAATCAACTATCGATTTTACATTACCCTTCAGAGTTGCCAGGTCGGTATCACTAGTTACCTTGTTTTTTAAAGCTGTTAGCTCTGTAATATTCTTTGAAATCTCGGAAATTAGGGATGTTTTTTGCTCGCTTGTAATTCTAACGATCAAATTTATTCTTGAGGTTAGTTTACTCAGAGAAGCAACTCTTCGATCTATTTCACGGTTTGCTCTTTCTTTCAAATTGTCAACTCTTTGCTTTTCGGCATTAGAATTATCTTTTGGAGCAGCGAAAGTATAAGCCGGTAATATTAACAAAATGGTTAATAATAGAGAAAGCAGTATTTCTTTTATAATATAGATATTCTTTTTCATTGGTTCCTTTAATTAATTCAGATCGACAGGTTGATCATTTAACCCAATATCGACATTTTTTAATTCTTCATCAGCCGATGATATATCAGTGTCCACAGCCTTCAGATCATTTTCTATCTTACTGATATCAACAGCAGAATTTTTTGCCTTTGTATCATTTATTGAATTATCAAAAGTTTTATTTTGGCTAGTTGAGCCTTCATCCTCTGATGTTGTCGATCTATTATAGCTATAGAAGATTACAATGACGGCTGTAACAATAACGATTACCAATGTGATTATGGATAGGCCGCTTTTATTTTTTTTTTACAGGATTTTTTTCTCCTATTATTTGATCCATAGTCCTCCTAATTAAATTGAAATGATCCTTAATATTATATACAAAGATCAGAAAATAATCATCTAAAAATAGGTATAGTGATGCAGCGCCATGATAATATATAATCTTAAACATGAGAATCGAAAAAAAAGAAATTATTAATGACGATCTGATTAGGAGAGCGCAGCAAGGTGACATTTCGGCTTTTGAACAGTTGGTGTATTTTTATGAAAAGAGAATATTCAATTTTTGCATAAAATATACAAATTCCAAGGAAGATGCTGAAGATTTAACCCAAGAGATCTTCTGGAAAGTTTTTAATAACATCAATAAATATAATTTTCAGTATGCTTTTTCGACATGGTTATACACAATTGTGAAGAATTCGATATATGACATGCTGAGAAAGAGAAAAAAAACTCGACACGTGAAGTATATTGATGATTTGGAAGCAAATTCTGAAACAACTGTTGATTTCCAGGCGTATAAAAAAACAGAGAAGGAAATTCACAACAAAATAGATCTTTCTTTGGCGCTCTCAAAAATTAGACCGGAATACGAAAAAGTACTAAAATTGTTCTATTGGAAGGGTTTTGATTATAAAGAGATAGGCAGAATAATGCAGATACCATTAAATACTGTCAAAACTTATATCTCGCGTGCAAAACATTCATTGCTAAGTTATTTTGAAAAAAACGATGAAGAAGTTGATAACAAAAAGAAGAGATAATTTACATTATGTGATCATGGTAGGAATTTTGAAGAGGAGATTACGCTTCTGGTATGCCATTTTGATTCTTGGATTAATTCTGCTAGGTTGGGACGCTATCGTGCTGATAGCGTATAAGGATTATCTGTTCAGTCTTTGGTATTTCTTGCTTGAATTTGAATTGTCGAAAAACTACATAGGAAATCTATTACATTCCATTATCAATTATAGGGGCATATTCCTATGCATTCTTGTCTTGTTAATTTTGTCCAATATTATTTTTACTAAGAAATTTTGTGATACCGGCAAATATCTGAAGATATTTAGACTTAAGGGCTGAAACATTTTCCTCCTTTCATTCGTATAATATAGTGAATGATAATTAATAAAGGAGAAAAATGAAGAAACGGCAGAAAAGCACAATTAAGACTCAGGCATTTATATTCTCTCTGCTTCTAATGGTAGTTTTAAGTTATGGTGTTCCGGTTAGAGCGGATGCTTCGCATGGTTCAATCAAAATAGCTTCTTCTCAGATGGAGCGCAAAACAAAAAAGGAATATGAAAAGGACTACAAGACTAGAATTAAGAAAGCTAAATCCGATTATCGTAAATCAAGGGCAACAGCCAATGGCGCCTTGGCTATTGCATTAGAGACAGCCAGGGACAAGGGTGGGCGTATCGAGGCACGTAAGAGATATAGGGAACATCTAAAATTTGCCGATACCAAGCTGAATTTCGAGATGAAAGACGCAAAGGAAACCTATAGGAAACAAATCTCTCTGGGATAGTTTACGGCAGGTTGTCTCATCAATATAAAAAAACCCACATATGCACAGAATGCACAAGTGGGTTTTTTTATGGCGGGATCGACCGGGCTCGAACCGGCGACCTCCACAGTGACAGTGTGGCGTTCTAACCAACTGAACTACGACCCCGCAAATTATCATAGATATAATAACACTATCACTATCAAAAATCAATGCCGGAATCTGTTTGCTGTTTTAATATTTTGATCTAGAACAGGCCAGTAGCATCGATTAATTTAAAAATTAATGGCATAATAATAAAAAATAAGATCTGTAATAATTCGGATTATGACAAAGGTGATAAATAATCAAAAACAAGCGTTTATACTTTTTCCTCTGGCTGTAATATTGATATTATTAGTGTCTTTATCGGCCTTTGTTTTTTATTTAAGTAAAAAATGCAATGAGACTAGAACTTTCAGCATCGGCAATGTGGACTCGCGCTTTAATATCTCTGCAGACTCTGTTGAGCAAGTGGCCAAAGATGCTGCTAGCCGATGGAATGATCATGCTGGCAAAAAGTTACTAACATACAATGATAAGTCAAAACTTAAAATAGATCTGATATACGATGAGAGGCAGGCAGAAATAGATCGTTTGAATCTTGCAACACAGAATCTCGAAACCAACCGTAAGTCAGTGGAAACTGCTAGCAGTAAATTTGACCAACTTCTTCGTGACTTTCAATCAGATCTAAATGAGTACAATAAACAGGTATCATATTGGAATAGCCAGGGAGGCGCTCCTGATAAAATATACTCTCAGTTAGAAAAGACCAGAATTGATCTAGACAAGCGAAATGATCAGTTGATATCGATGTCGAAGACATTCAACCTTAATGTTGAAGATTATAATTCGGATTTAAAGAATTTGGAAAATATTGTTAATGATCGGAAAAATTTGATTATTACTCAAGGACTATACAAGCCGGCAGAGAATAAGATTGAGATATTCACTTTCGGCAATACTCAGGAATTAAGACTTGTCTTTATGCATGAGCTGGGCCATGCAATAGGCCTTGACCATGCTTTTGATGATGATTCCATAATGTACTATTTATTAGAAAAGCAGGATGTTATAAATCCCATCTTGACATCCGAAGATACTGATATGGTCAATTTGCGGTGTAATCTGCGAAATCCAGATTTTTATCGTAGTTTTTTCCAGAGATTTAACGATAGTATAAGGTGAGGACATCGATTAAAAATAGGCCATATTAGTTGTTATTTTCCATGATAAGTGGTAAATTCTATTCTTAGAAGAGCTATTTTGCGGGTATGGTTTAGTGGTAAAATGCGTCCTTCCCAAGGATGAGTCACGGGTTCGATTCCCGTTACCCGCTCCATGCCGATATAGCTCAGCTGGTAGAGCAATTCTTTCGTAAAGAAGAGGTCGGCGGTTCGAATCCGCCTATCGGCTCCAATAATAAGCTACATGAAACAATATATTACAAATTCATACTCCTTCCTGAAGGAAGCACTCTTTGACGATGTGTTAGACCGTTACCTTTTGATTTCCAGTATTATCTTGTTTCTGATTGACTATTTTATTTGGCAATCATTTTTTGTTGGAGAAACTGTCTATGTGCTTTTGCGGATCGACATTTATCCTATAAAATACCTCGCTATTATTATGATTTTGAATACTTTGCTCTCAATTTCTGCGCATGATAAAGAAAAAGAAGTTGGTTATCTGCTCTTGATGGGCAATATAATAGTTGGAATTTTAATATTTATATTAGAAATATTTTATTTAGTACACACAGCATGAAACCATGGAAATATAAAAGATTATTTGAAATATTACCTGGCCTGTTAGCCTGGCTAATTATCTTTTTGCCAATTATTTTAGCCGCTATTTCTCCCTCATCGTTTGCAATTTATATGACATTTTTTATCAGTTTTTGGTTGGTAAAAACTTTCTTTATGTCATATCGCCTTATTGTAGGATATACACATTACAAAAAAGATCGTAAGACCAATTGGCTGAAGAAACTAAATGAAGTTACTCCCGAAAATTCATGGAAAAGAATCCACCATCTAGTTATAGTTCCTACCTATAAAGAAGACATAGAAATACTAAGATCATCGGTCCAGTCTGTAATCAATTCTAGTTTTCCCTCAGAAAACATCGTATATGTTTTAGCTACAGAGGAGCGTGATAAGGAGAGGGCTACTGAATACGCTCAAATTTTAAAGAAAGAATTTAGTGCTAAGCTTGGTCATTTTGAGTCTATTATGCACCCAAAAGATATCCCTGGCGAAGTTATTGGCAAGGGTGGTAACATTACTTATGCCGCTAGACAGATAGTCAAGTATTTTGATGAAAATGGTATCAAATACGAAAATGTCATCGTCACCACCATGGATGCTGATAATATATTCGACAAACAATATTTGGCTGACCTAACATATAAATATGTCACTGATTCCGACCCCGTTCATAAAAGTTTTCAGCCCATTCCTATGTTTTTTAATAATATCTGGGATGTCCCGATGATGAATCGCCTTATTGCTATGGGTTCATCTTTTTGGCAGTTGATTGTGACCACAAGGCCATCGCGACTTCGTAATTTTTCTGCTCATGCGCAGAGTCTAGAGGCTTTGGTTAGAGTTGACTTCTGGTCAACAAAGACAATAGTCGAGGATGGTCATCAATTTTGGAGGACATATTATAAGTTTAATGGTAGACATGAGGTCATTCCGATGTATACGCCAATCTATCAAGATGCGGTTTTGGCCGAGGATTTTACTTCCACTATGAAAGAACAATATCTGCAAAAGAAACGTTGGTCTTGGGGTGTATCGGATATACCATATGTTATGGAACATACGTTTAATAACCACAAAATACCTTTCTTCGATCGATGGGCAAATGCATTGATACTATGGGAGTCTCATCTCTCTTGGTCAACCACATCTTTGATTTTAGCAAGCTCTGCCTGGGTCCCCGTTGTCTTCGACCAAAGATTTCAGACCGACATATTGGCCTATAGCTTCCCTTATGTTTATACTAGATTTGTAATGATCGCTTGGATTGGCATGATAACTACCTTGGTGATTTCAACATTATTGGCGCCGCCTAGACGAGGCAAAAAACCTTTCTCAAGAATAATCCTTGACTGGATAATGACACCGATTGTAATGCCAATTTCGAGCATAATATTTTCTTCTCTGCCAGCTCTAGAATCTCAGACAAGATTGATGACAGGAAAATATTTAGGTGTTTTTCGAGTCACTGTAAAATCAACAAAAAGGTCAAATATATCGGAGGGATGAAATGTTTCAGAAAATTAATGTTTTTATGATTAAAAACAAAAAGTGGCTAGTACCTTCATCGGTGATATTTATTTTAGGTTTTATGTTCTCCTTGGCATTTTTTTCTTCAAAAGGTGCTTTTGGCGATCCGGGGGATTCCGGTACTGTTGATGAAATAGCCCATATACCTTCTGGCTACACTTATATTAACGATCAGGATTTTCGATTAAACCCAGAGCATCCACCTCTTGCAAAAGCTTTGGCTGGTTTTCCTCTGGTATTAAAAGGTATCAAGGGACCAGAGTCTGACTGGAGTTGGAGCGGAATTAATCAATGGGAAGCTGGCTGGTTCATGATTTATGAGAACGGCAATAATCCGAAAGAGGTTTTCTTTTGGTCAAGATTACCGATGATGCTTCTGATGATTGGACTTGGCTTGTTTTTGTTTAAATGGGCTAGAGAACTTTTTGGCAGCAAGATCGCGCTCATTGTCCTTACTCTTTATGCTTTTTATCCGGATGTCCTAGCGCATGGTCGTCTTGTAACCACAGATATCGCAGCTGCATTTGGCTATGTGATTTCAATTTACTTCTTTGATAGAGCGTTAAATAAATTTACTTGGAAGAGTATTTTAATAGCAGCCGTCGCCTTTGCATTAGCACAGCTGCTCAAGTTTTCGGCGTTTTTGCTCTTCGGAATTTTGTTAATCATGGTGATTGTTAAGGCAATAATTAATAGAAAAGAAAAAGGTGGTTTTGGGCCCGGTTTCTTGGGTGGCTTCAAATCATATTTCTTTGTCTGTGCCTTATCTGTTCTGTTTGTCTGGATAGCTTATATACCGTTTGTTTGGAAAACACCAGCTGATGTCGAGCACAAATTGATTGAGGCTAATCTTACCCAAGATCCAAAAACGTTACCGCTTAGAAATTTTGCCCATAAATTTGAATCAAATCCAGTTGCACGTGGTTTGGGGCATTATACGCTGGGAATTATGCTTGTTGTCGCCAGGGTGGAAGGTGGAAATAAGACATTCATTATGGGACACTCATCGGATAAATCTATCTCTTGGTATTTTCCAGTTGCTTGGCTTTTAAAGACACAAATTCCGATTATTCTCCTAGTTTTAATATCAACTATTTGGTTGATATTTGCTTGGCCACAAGACAAGAAAGATAAATGGATATTGACTCTGCTGCTGACTCCAATAATTGTATATTGGGCTTTTACTCTAAAGGGATCATTAAATATCGGTATCCGCCATTTAATACCAACAGTTCCGTTTGTAATTATGTTGATCGGCTATACTATTTCTAAACTATTCGCTAGTAAATATAAAAATATTTCATGTTGGGCCGTCTTAGTTTTGATTGTATATATGATTATCTCCACTGTTTCTAACTATCCAAACTTCATCTCTTATTTTAATGAGGCAACCCCCAAGGATAAAAGATATACGCGCTTAATAGATTCGTCTTTAGACTGGGGTCAGGATTTACTAAGACTAAAAAAATATATTGATGAAAATGATATTAAAAATATAAAGGTTGACTATTTTGGCGGATCGGTTCCAAAGTATTATATTCCAGAGGCAAGCGAGTGGCATTCTGAATATGGTCCTACTACAGGCTGGCTGGCGGTTTCCGCTACCTTTTATCAGTCATCGAAACTAGTTGGAAAGCAGGAAGGTAAGTGGTCGTATCATTGGCTCGACAAGATGACTCCAAAAGCTATTATTGGCGGATCTATATTGGTCTTTAATATTACTATCGATGATATTAGAAACAATCCCCCTATCTCGCCCTATCCAATAACTAAAGTAATTGCGCCAAACAGCATAATTGGAAATCCGATATTTAATACTCAAAAAAACTAATTTCTGAAAGGAATGATCCTAATGAATGATTTTTATCTTTCCATAATAGTTCCGGCATATAAAGAAGAAGAAAGAATCCATATTATATTGGAGGCAATCGCGAAATACGAAAAAACGAAGAATTTTAAGATTGAAACAATAGTTGTCGCAGATGCCTCTCCTGATAAAACAGTAGAAGTAGCAAGATCATACAGTGATAAATTAAGAAGTTTGACAGTCATCGATAATAAAGTCAATAAAGGTAAGGGTGGAGCGATTAAAGAAGGTATTTTATCGGCAAATGGCAAATATATTCTATTTGCAGATGCTGATAATTCCACTCCGATTGAGCAGGCAGATAAATTGCTAAGATATATTGATAAATATGAGGTAGTTATTGGTTCGCGTTACTGCGAAGATGGCAGACTAGCAGTGCCACAATCAGCCATCCGTATTATGGGCAGTAGAGGATTAAATGCAATAATACAATTATTGGCTGTATCAGGTATAAAAGATACTCAGTGTGGATTTAAATTATTTGATGGTAAGGCTGCCAAAGAAATATTTAAACGCCAAACTATCAATGGCTTTTCTTTTGATATCGAAATTTTAGCAATTGCCAAGAGGTTAGGATATAAAACCAAGGAGGCTGGAATCGTTTGGTACGATAATCCTCATTCTACTGTAAATCCACTTAAGGACGGCTTGCGCATGGTAAGTGATGCTTGGAGAGTTAGAAAGAATATAATAAAGGGAGTATATAAATAATTCTAAATAGTATTATTTATATATGACAAACTAAAATCCCTCAATCAGAAGATAAGGATGAGGAAAAAGTAAATCAAGGCTTTTTCCCTCAACTGTAGTTATTGCTTAAAGAGTATTCCTTCGGTAAAATGTAAACAATAACTAAAATTTCTGGAGGGCGTTCTGTTCTCTTTTAATCCGTTTAAAAAATGGTTCAATATCGAAGAAGAATCTACAGATTTTACTGTGGATACTGTTGATGGTTTGTCGCTAGAAGATAAACAAAAAGCTGAAGCCATCGCTCACAAAGAGACTGATATCGACGCCCATCAAGAAGAACTCCTTAAGCGTCGCCAAGCTCTTGAATCCCGAATCATCGCTATCCAACGTTCCACCCGTGTAGCTCTTCCAGCCT
>CAZIYE010000003.1:0-53589 GCA_964543385.1 uncultured Candidatus Saccharibacteria bacterium | reverse complement strand
CATAAGCCTGGGGTCGGGAGTTCAAATCTCCCCCCCGCTACCAAAACAGACGCTAGGTCCTGAAAGATCGGATATTGCGCTGTAGTATTGACTAATTGCCGGATTCAAATAGTCATTTCCAGTATATACCAATCCAGATGAAAATATTGAACCCAAGAGGACACGCTTCTGTCCAAGATCGGATTTACTGTAAGTTTCAGGAAGATTTAAAAGCTTGGCTTTGATAAATTTTACTATTTTTTCTAAATTATATTTTTCTATAAGTTCGTCGTTCTTTGTGTATTGGATATCTTTAACTTTTTCTTCAATCATCTTATTTTGTTCTTTAAAGATCTCATCAGAGTAAATTCCTGAGAGGTTTTTTTCGATTAGTGCCTGTCTGAACTCATAAAGCTTTTTAAGCTCGCTGTCAGCCTGCTCTCGTCTCTTTTGTAAGCTTGAGATTCTCTCAAAATATTTCTTGCGCAAGTAGGCAATAAGTAATTCGATTGCATTTGGTTTTAATTCAATTTTTCCAATTAAACTCGCCGTTACTTCTTCAAGCTTTCCTGTTGCCACTGTCGAGCCCTTGCAGCCTTTTGGACAGAAATAATAGGCATAGTGTTTAGTCCTGCCCTTGCTCCACCCGCCGGTAATAGAAGCGCCACAATTTGGACATTTTACGATTCGACGTAATGGGAAGTCGGGATTGTCTCGGTTCCGTCTTGCCAACTGAACATTTACGCTCGTATTTCTGCCATCTAAAACGGCTTGGACTCTGTAATATAATTCCTCTGTGATCATTGGCGGGTGTTGACCTTGAACTTCAAGACCATATTTTTTTGACACAACTTTACCTGTGTAAAATTTATTCCGAAAAATTCTATTTAACATTTGAGGATGGAGAACAGTTTCTCTGCCATGACGATTCCCTCCCTTGATACCCTTCTTTGCCAAGATTACAGTCATCTCTCTGAGTGTCTTCTTACCACCACCCATTAGTTTCCAAGCACCTTCCATTATTTCAAAAGTGGCTGGATCTTTTGCGACATAGCCGTTTTGGTTGAGATATCCAAGCGGAACATAGCCATTGTTAAGACCGGACATAAATCTTGCTCGCATACCATTCTTTGACCGCTCGCTTCGGACATCATTATCCATTTGAGCAAAGCCAGCCAGCATAGTTTCAACAAATTTCTCTGTGGGACTGTTTCCTGTTGGCTCAGTCGCCGAAATAAGTTTAATATCGCACTCGGCCAGCTTCTTCCTGATTGCCAAATAATCGGCTGTTTGGCGTGACATTCGATCCAGTCGATAGACAATGATCATATCGATCTCTCTTTTGTGTTTCTGACAAAACGTCAGCATTTCCAACAATGACGGCCTTCCAGTGATCGTTTTGGCCGATTTACCTTCTTCTCGGAAGGTTTTTAGAATCTCGACCCCTCTTTTCTCGGCTTCTTTCTTGCAAATTGTTTCCTGAGTGTCGAGTGAATAATTATCCACCTGATCTTCAGTCGAGACCCTTAAATAGACTACTGCTTTTCCGGCGGCCTGGTTTCTTGTGAGTAATGTTTGACTCATTTTACCCCTCCCTTAATACCTCTATTAATGTTTTATTATCAAAAATTTGCTTCTCAAACTCATCGAGCCAAGAGTCAACGAGATAATGAAATTCAGCGATATCTGACTCAAGTTCGGTATCTGGAATATCTGTTGCAATCTCACCAAGGATTCGACGGGCTTTTTGGAGCTTGTTTTCATCTTGTTTCGTTGGAAAAATCGACTGCAAAGTAAGCTCAAGGCCGGTCTTGTAATCCTCAATTCGTCCACCAAATGCCGATGTCTCATGTGAAGCAGGCGAGCTCAATCGAAAAGAGCCTTGTTGCTGCATATTTTGGTTCAAATTTTGGGTTTTAACCGGTCCCATACATCCCTCTCTTAACTATCCCCTTGCGTATAGTATATATACCCAAAGGGATAGTGTCAATAGAAATTAGCAATAGTTTTTGAGCAAAAAGTCTAGTCCTACAAAGGATAATGGGCGGTTCAATATTGAGTGCGTAGAGATGGTTATTTTTTGAATATTTAGAACACAAGGATTTTCTTCTTCCCCCTGTCTTCTAATTTTATAAAACAATAAGATTGCTTGCCTCAAGGTAGTTCCAAGCTACCGACTCCACCTTGACCCAATCAATCTTATTGTTTTGAGTCCTTCATTAGACAGGCGGGAAGGTCGATCCGCCCCATTTTTTATAATTAGGAAGGAGTTTTATGATTTTAGTAAAGGTTGTAATGATCTCAATGTTAAATGATAAGTTTAGAAAGAGCGGGTTCGGAGTTACACTTACTTGCGGAGTGCAAGCAGTACGTGATTTACCGGGTTTGCTTGATGCTATTCGAGAATATGACGATTTTACAGAAGACAATGATCCGTACGGCGAGCACGATTTCGGTAAGGTAATCTGGCACGGCGATAAGGTTTTCTGGAAGATCGATTACTACAATGCGACTTTCGATGGATGGGCAGATCCGCTCACTAAAGAATGCCATCGAGTAATGACAGTCATGCTTGCTGAGGAGTACTAACCAAAAGGCCTGGGAGTCTATGCATGATTCTCAGGCCTTTTATTACTTTTAATAATATACTAAGGATTGAAGATGAATCAAGAAGAGAAATTTCAAGAAATGGCTCGAAGAAACGATGTTGCAAGACAGCTCGGTTTGAATGTTGTGTTTACTAATAAAGCAGCTGAATTACCAGATATCGAAGAGTTGCTTTATGCTGTCCGTTCTTTCGATCGCTTTACGCAAAAGGACGATCAGTACGGTTGGCATGATCTGGGACGGCTTGAATGGAGTGGTAAAAGTGTCCTTTGGAAAATTGATTATTATGATGCTGAGCTAAAGCACTTTGTTGATCCATTATCGGACGACTGCAAACGATTAATCACTGTAATGCTAGCTAGTGAGTACTAAATATTTCAAGCCCGGGAGTCATAGCGATTCTCGGGCTTTTTTATTGTTACAATGTCACCCAAACATCTCCGCCAATCCCAAATTCCCTAATCTTCTTAACTGTACTCAAACGAACAGTTAAAGATGGTTCATCGAGTGATCTGAGTTTTGATTTGGTATACGACTTAACATAGTTAAATTTTTCATCACTTGGGCAGATTATCAAAACTGTCGGAAACGGTTTGCTGGTTTCGGCTTCCCAAGTATTCTCTTGGTAGAATCTGAGATATTTTTTAATCCTTTGTCGTAATCTCTCTTCTGGCAAATTGGCAAGTATTTCCAAAAAGCAGCACTTTGTCTCATCTGTGCTATTTTGTTCAATAAATGCATGAGGCGAGAGGTCATTTAATACTTCTACTAATGGCATGTTGTGATAATCACTTTTAACATACATCACGGTCTTTTTGCTATCATTGGCATTTTTCTGCAGATCAAGGTAAATATCAGCGAGGAGAAGACAGCTTTCAATAAAAGAGTTTGATCGTTCATTCTCACTATAAAGCTTTTGAAGCAATTGTTTGTTGTCGCCGTCTTCTTCCAATAGGAGGGGGATACTGTTTTTGGTTAAGTAATATATTTTAGCCTTACTTTTAGGCAGTTTGGTTGTTTCAACTGATTTGTTATCTATTAGATCATTTAGCCAGACGAGGATTTGTTTGTGGTATTTGTGATTTAGGAATTGTTGTATTTGGGTTCGGTCTAGGAATCTGAAGCGGTAGAGGAGGGATAAGATTTGTTGTTGCTGTGGGGTTGTAGGTATGGTTTCTTTTTGAGTTTTTGATGAGACATTTTTTTCATTAATATTTACTATTATGCCAATCCCGTCCTTACTCCCTTCCTGTATAGGATAGGTGCTAAAATTTTCGGCATTTTGAGCGTGAATTTGCCCTTTTTCTGTATCATTAGTTTTGACCAAATGATACTTTGTATCAATTGCTTTTTGTATCATTTGCTTATCGGTTTTTTCATCTTTTATCGGCAATATTACCACCGGATTGGCAAAATGTTTTCTTGATTCTTCGATTACCATATTCTCAATATTTTCATCACCTTCAACGGTAAAATTATCTGTTTGAGCAATGAAAGTATCTTCGGCCTGGCCGACTGAGACTTTCATATAGAAGTTGTATAGAGGGAGATTTGATATCTCATGTTTTAACACCTCGGGAGAAAAGATTGGCAGGATAAACTGTTCGTCCTCTGGGTTGGCTGTTTTGAAACAAATGACTGTACCAACATTGGCAAGGATAACTTTAATAATATCTCTGTTCTCGATCTGAGAGATTGATTGGTGGGCAAGAATAGTCGACAGCCGGTATTTTCTAGCCTCGGAAACAAGTTCGGCAAAAGTATTAGTTGCAAAGTTTTGAAACTCATCAATATAAAGATAAAAATCTTTGCGATCATCCTCTGATATTAAAGCTCTTCGCAAAGCGGCTAATTGGATTTTGGCAACGATTAATGAACCGAAGAAACTCGATTCATCTTCGCCGATTTTTCCTTTGGAAAGATCGCAGAGCAATATCTTGCCGCTATTAATAACATCTTCAAAATCAAGTTTGCTCTCTTTTTGGCATAGGATATTGTAATTGATCGGAGAGCTAAGAATACCACCAATCTTATTTGTAATTGGCGAGATCACGCTACTTTTTTGCATACCGCCAAGCTTCTCAAATTCATAAACCCAATAGTCTTTTAGAACTTGGTTTTGTAATTCGGACACAACCTTTTTCCGATATGGCGTTTTGGTCAGGATATCTAGGATTGTAAGTAAGGTTGGAGATTCCGTTTCTAAAGCGGTAAGAATAGTATTTCTTAAGACATACTCCATTCTTGGGCCGAAGAACTTGGCATCATAAAACTTTTGAATAATGGAGATAATACTGCTGGCAACAAGTGATTTTTGCTTTTGCAATTGGCTTGCTGTAAATGACCCGTCTTTGGGTTTGGGCAACTCAAGTAAGTTTAAAGCAATTGGAAAACCGTCATCATCCGGCGCAAACCAGACGACATCTTTGATGCGTTCTTTTGGAATTACAGTTAAAATCTTTTCCACTAATTGACCATGAGGATCAAGGACTGCTACCCCTTTGCCGCTTATAATATCCTGGTAAATCATATCGGAAAGCAAAGTTGTCTTGCCTGAGCCAGTAGCCCCTAAAATATATGTATGTCTTCGGCGCTCATCTAATGTCTGTCCAATTATGGTTTCAGTTCCACCGAAATTGTTTTTGGCAAAGACATTGTCAAATTTATTCTCACTCATTTTAAAAGATAAAGGTGCTGGCAACGGCTGGCTTTTGCCCCTGACCATATCTTCTGTTTTGGTCGTTCCAGCATAAGGAAAGTGGTACAGGTCGGTTAATTCTGAGCTTGAAAGAATAGGATTGTTGAATAAGGATAATTCTCTTTTCGCAAATGGTTTAACGGAAAAACTAAAAAATGGGGATATTTTAATGAGCGGTTTCGCCATCAATGCTTGATATGGACTCGTAAGCTGACCAATCGATGCCATAAAGCCATTAACTCTTTGCCTGCCCTCTTTCAAATTATCGGTTTCAACATAAAGCCGAATGGAGGTTTCAAACAGTGGTTTCTCAATCTTCCCTTTGATCGCATTTTGTAATTCCAATTCATGCAAGCTCAAGATTAGTTTTTGTTTCTCCGGTTCTTTGGCAAGGAACGGCACGGATTTGCCCTTTGTGTCCCAAAAAGCGACCACCATGCTGATAAGATATTTTAGACAAAAAGAGAAAACCAAAAGGATTACTTTTAATACTGCATACGGCCAAGCCAGGAATTTTAAGATCGGATTTTGATTAAGCTCTCCTTTGAGCGATTGGCCCTCGAAAACCAACTTGTTAATTTTCTTGATATGGCCAATTTCATCGCGATGGCTGGAGGATATAACTGGACTTGCCACAATCTGAAACACCATTAGTTCATTGGGTTTAAGCTTTGTCATATTGCCGGTCAGATAGGCAATCGGGTCATGTTCATCCAAAACTTTGTTGTCTTTTAATGGCAAGGCAAAATCGTAGGCGAGTTTTAGTCCTGTTAATTTGTTTCTGTCTTGTTTGCCGGTCGGTAAATAATCACTGACCTCATTGATTTTTAATCCTGGGAGATAAGAAAGAAGTCCTTTTTTAAGCGTCTCAGTATCGCTGAGTGGTGCTACGAGAATATACCGGATTCCTTGGTCTTTGCTGGCGGTAATTTCCAAGGAATACTGCTTTTTAAATCCCAAGATTTTATATAGGAAGTCTTTTGGCTTTGCTAAAGAATGAAGTAAAGTAAAAAACTGTTCCGTTGCGTAGGCACTTTTGTTATTACCCGCCGGAAAAACAAGCTCCATAAAAACAAATGACTCCCTCTTGAGGAGCCAACGCCATGCGAACTTGTAGATTAGGTTTAGAACAATTAGGACAAAGATGAGCCCTAAAATTACAAGTAATGGCAAAGTGATTGAGTGGTGAGAGTATAAGAATGAGAAAAATGAGAGTGTTGAATCATATGTTGATGGCAACCCCGATGAGGCGAGGAGAAATGCCTTTTGAAATACGGTTAAAGGTTGATGATTTTGCAAAGCGGTGTAGAGATCGATAGCAAACTGACTGTTGGAAGTTGCAGTCGGATGAGTCTCTAAAAATCTCTCAATCAACAGTTGTGAGTAATTTATGGCAATCTCATTGTTAGCCACTTAGCCCCTTTCCCACCTCCATTAAGCTACTTAAAACTTATTGAAGCAATTGGCTACAATCTAACGAACTATTTAGGAGTTGTCAAATAATGTATGAAAATATCATATAAATAACTGTTTATCTGTCAAATTTGTCACTGCCTCTTGACAAGCAAGCAATTGCTACATATATTGAACTTAGTTCACACAACTTCATACAAATATTTCCTCCAAAGTTTAATTGCTTACCCTTCGTTCATCTTTAGGTAGACAAAGGCAAACAATTAAATAACAAGTGAGGGGAGAAGGTTGGTTTGTCATGTTACAACGTCTCTGCTCTATTGGGTTCTCACTAATTGTCCTCTTGCTTTCAGCAACACCTGCGCTTGCTGATTCTGGGGATCTTGGAAAAGTTCAAAACTTTGCTCAAAATGTTATCCAAGTTCTGGTCACACTTGCCGGCCTGTTAGCAGCCGGTTTTTTTGTAGTTGGGGGCATCGGATATATCACAAGTTCTGGAAATCCTGAGAATTTGGATAAATCAAAAAAAACGATTCTTTACTCAAGCATCGGTCTTGCAGTATCGATCGCTGCCTTTGTCATCTCGAACATCGTCACCGATTTAGCCAAAAACGCATTTAATTAATCGGCTGATGAAAAGATTTTGGTCAAAATTAATTCTTTTTGCTGTACTTATCTTCCTGCCTGCGACTGCCTTTGCCGCATCCAATCTTGAAGTTGAGAACTTTACGCATGATGCTATGACCGCTCTGGTCGGTCTAGCTTCTGTTGCCACAGTTTTCTTCCTCGTTAGGGGAGGATATTTATATATCACTTCGACGGGTAATCCGGCGGCACTCGATGAAGCAAAGAGAACGATCAAGAATGCATTGATCGGTTTGGTGATTGTCATCGGCGCTTTTGTCTTTTCTAGAATCTTAGGCGATGCCATGACTAATCCTGCCGGCAATGCTGTCGGCACTACTTTGAGCCTTAGCGAAATTCAGCTTGCGCCTCACGATAACTCACTGGCTCAGGTCTTGATGGACGCTATCTCAGGCTTTCTGCAGAACATCATCCAGTCTGCCACTAAGCCGGTCTTTGATGGTATTACTTGGTTTTTGACCAGTACGCCAGGGCTGGCCAGTAATTCGGTTGTCTTTAACTTCTGGCTAATTATGGTTGGAATTACTGATTCGCTCTTTGCCATTGTCATTGCTCTTCTCGGTTTTCGGGTGATGAGTTCTCCAACCTTCGGTATGGAAGAATTGACTTTGAAAGATATCTGGCCAAAAGTAGCTCTAGCCTTTGTTGGCGCTAATACCTCGATCTTTCTGATTGATTGGATTATTCAGCTTAGCCAAACAATGGTCAACGCCGTACTTCATGCTACTGGCGGACTTGGCAGTGCTTGGATTATGAACGCTTTTAGTCCGGCGGCTCTTCTAAGCGGACAAACCGCATTGATAACTTTAATCTTTACGATTGTCTTCATAGTTCTGGCGGCAATCCTACTGCTGTTCTACATCTCGAGGCTGATGATCCTAGCCTTTGGCGCCGTTATCTCGCCGTTGGTTTGCTCTTTGGCCTTGATTCCAAGTATGGCTGACTTTGCCGGAAACCTATTCAAGGCATATTTTGTCACAATTTTTACAGTCTTTATCCATGTTGTGATTATTCAGTTAGCCTCAGCATTTCTGACTGTGCCCGATCAGGTCGGCGCCAATCCGGTTATCTCAATTCTGATCGGCATTGCCTTATTCTCAATCCTCCTAAAGAGTACGGCCATGACTGTACAGCTGGCTCTTGCCAGCGGTACAACCAATTCAATGAAGAAACTCGGCGGACAGATAATCAATGTGATCAGCAGTGCCAATGTTAAAAGTGAAGCTAGTGCCGGTGCAGCCAAAGAAGCGGTCAAGAGAGTGAGGGCTCGATGAAGACTACGGTAGTACCAGCACAAATTACCACTGTTGAGGATCGGATCGCTGGAAGCTTCACCTTGCAACAAATTGTCCTTTTGGTTTTCTCTATGATCGTGGGCTTAGGTATCTATGCAATGCTAGCGCCAAAGATGCATTTGTCCCAGATTAAGCTTGTACTAATTTTGCTTCAATTTTCATTCCTCGGCGGCTTGGCGCTAAGAATAAATGGCAAGATTGTAGCTGATTGGCTGATCGTCTTCTTGCGATTCAAGGCTAGGCCTCGGCAATATATCTTTACCAAGAATGATCCGATCTATCGGGAAATTATTGAAGAAAAAGAAAACGTGACGATTCCAGTAGAACGGACTCAAAACAAAATGACAGAGAAAGATAAACAAGAATCCCTAACCTTAGTCGAATCGATCAATATAGATAAGATCTTCGACAACGATTCTCTGTCCATCTCTTTTAAACCATCCAAGAAAGGAGGCGTAGATGTCATACTCAAGCAACAATAAGATCAAGGGTTCGGCCAGAAGCCAGATCGGGATCAAAGAGGTCAAAGATGGCCTCCTGGTTTTACCGGACAACCGTTATCGGGCAATATTATCCACTTCCTCTCTTAACTTTGAACTCCAAAGCGAGGAAGAGCAGGATGTCGTCGTCGAAGCCTTTCAAGCATTCCTGAACAGCTTGACCATTCCAGTACAGATCTTAGTCCGAATCAGAGAGCTGGACATTGATCGGTACCTAGAAGAATTTCACAACAAACTGCAGAGCGAAACGCAAGAGATCTACAAACATCAGCTCGCCAACTACTCGGAGTTTATCAAGAAGCTGGTCTCCGGCAACAAGATTTTATCCCGCAGGTTCTATCTGGTTATCCCTCATGACAATAAAGGCAAGGTGGATTTCCAGACTGCCAAAGAACAACTTATGCTGGAACAGGAGATCATCATCAAAGGACTAGAAAAGATCGGCATGACGGCTCGGCCATTAACAAGCTTGGAAATTCTGGACCTCTTCTACAGCTTCTACCGGCCAGAACAAGCCAAGATTCAGCCTTTAGCTAAGGAGATAATAAGGAAGACAAATGATAAAAATATTTTCTAAAACAAAGCGAAAACCAAAAGCAGCCAACAAACCTAAAGACAAGAATCTCGCTATCTCTTTTCATGTCGGCGATCAGGATCAGCTCGATCTGATTACTTATTCAGGATTAACTGAAACTGAAAACCATCTAGAAATTGATGGCCGGTATGTCCGAACTCTTTATGTCTCTGGCTATCCATATACTGCCACAAGCGGCTGGCTTAATCATCTCATTAACTTCAATCACAATGTCGATATTGCTTACCATATCGAGCCGGTGGACGCTACTTTGGCTTTGCCGAAGTTGAACCGCAAGATTACTGAACTAATATCGACGAAAAGAGCGATGGAGCGGGCTGGCAAGATTATCAGCTCGGAATTAACCGACCCATTAGACTCAGCGCTGGAACTGCGAGATAAGATTCAACGAGGACAAGAAAACCTCTTTCAAGTTTCTTTGTATATTACTTTATCAGCAGAAACACTCGCTGAATTAAACAAAACAATCAAGCTCCTTGATACTGTCCTGGCAACAAGACTTTTCTATACCAAACCAGCAGTATTCCAGCAGATCGAGGGTTTGCAATCGGTACTCCCAAGATGTGATAACCAGCTGGCTCAGAAAAGAAATCTCGATAGCTCGTCTGCTGCTTTGACTTTTCCTTTCATCTCTTCAGAGTTAGTGCACGAATCAGGCGTACTCTATGGGATTAACAGATCCAACAGTTCGCTAGTCATTTTGGACAGGTTTAGTTTGCCAAATGCCAACAGTATTCTATTTGCTCAATCTGGCTCAGGTAAAAGTTACACCGCCAAGGTCGAAATCCTGCGTCATCTGATGCAAGGAACAAAGGTTATCGTCATCGATCCGGAACGGGAGTACAAAAGGCTCGCCGAGTCAGTTGGAGGAACTAATATCAAGCTCTCAGTTCACTCCAAAGAAAAGATCAATCCCTTTGACTTGGAAGTAAATGCTTTTTCAGAGGAAGAGGGCTTCGCCGACCATATCCAATCATTGACCGAAATAGTCTCGCTCATGGCCGAAGGATTATCTGCCGAAGAAAAATCTGTTGTCGATAAAGCAATCATCAAGACTTACCAAAAAGCCGGTTGGACGCAGAAAAACTCAATCAAAAAGAAAAGCGCCAGAACATATCCGAAACTCTATGATCTTTATGCCACACTTCGAACTATGAAACAGGTCAAGCTTTGCCGCCGGCTGGAAAAGTATACGACCGGATCTCTTTCAAAGGTATTCGATACCCAAACCAACATCGAGCTAGATAACAGATTGGTAGTTTTCGATACCAAGGATCTGCCGGAATCAATGCGCCAGATCATGCATCTGGTCATCGCTCAATTTGTTCAGAATCAAGTCAAATCAGACCCTTGTAAACGGATCCTCGTCATCGATGAAGCTTGGTTGCTCCTCGAGCACGAAGAGAGTGCCAGATTCGTTGCAGGCCTGGTCAGGCGGGCTAGAAAGTACTATTTGGGCGTAAGCATCATCTCCCAGCAGGCTAATGACTTCCTCGGCAATGCTTATGGCCGCGCTATCGCTTCTCAAAGCTCGCTAAGACTCTTGATGAGGCAGGACACCACTACTATTAAAGGTGTCGCCTCGGAGTTTCATTTAAGCGAGTTCGAGCAAAGGTTCTTACTTACCTGTGAGCGAGGCGAGGCTCTCATTATTGCCGACCAGCATCATGTCGCCGTTAAGATCACTGCTTCGGAGAAAGAACATCCGCTCATCACTACCGACCCAAGCGAAGTTGCTGTAAAGAAACAATGAATCCGCAAACTCTAAAGCTGATTGTCTCTCTTCTTTCAATGAAGAAAGAGATCAAGCTTCTTTTTACAACCGTCATTATAATCTGTCTATTGCCAGTGATTACGGTCATACTTCTCACTCAAGCCGGTTTTAACTTTGTCTCTGATGTCTTAACTTCCATCAATCCGATTACTTCACTAGTCGAGATTCATGATCCAGCAGATGGCTCGGTTATCGAGACAATCACTCAGCCAAGAATCTGGCCAATTACCGGACCAGTCTCGCTAGAGTTCGGACAACTCTCACCTTACCAGCTTTTTCATACCGGCATTGACATAGCAAGCCCGACTCATGAAGTCGGCGATCCAGTCGGTGCTTTTATGGAGGGGAAAGTAATATATGCCGGAGAGACAGCCACTGGCTTTGGCAAGCATGTTGAGATAGATCATGGACATCACATAGTCACTATTTATGGGCATTTGGATTCAATCGCTGTTCAAGAGGGCGATGAAGTAGAACTTGGCAAAATAATCGGCACCAGAGGCAATACCGGTTGGTCAACAGGCCCTCATCTGCATTTTCAGATCAATATATTTGGGATTCCAGTTAATCCCAGAGTGTTTTTGAGTGGGAATCCATAGCATTGGAAAAAGAGCCTTAATCAGTTAAAATAATAATATGTCATCGCGTATTAACGAGCCGGAAATAAAAGTAGTCTGGGGCAAATGTGGAAATCACTGCGCCATTTGCTACTGTGAACTTTGCGAAGAATCTTCTTCGACGAGCAAAGGGCTTTTCCCGATTGGAGAAATGGCTCATATTAATGGTGAAAAGCCGAAGGCTGCACGCTATGACAAAAATTATCCTGTAGATTTATTGAATAAGAATAGCAATCTGATGGTTTTGTGTCCAACATGCCACACAAAAATTGATAAGGACGAGGTAACATATACAACCGGAAAGCTGCTCAAGCAAAAAGAAACACATGAGAAATCTGTTGAAGACAAACTGAAATCAGCCGTCCTGAATGTTACATTCTCAGATTTGGAAGTTATACTTGATTTTCTAAAAGATACATCTGAAAGCGAAGTTTCTTACACAGTAATTAGCCCGAAAGAAAAAATTGCCAAAAATGAGCTGAGCAATAGCGTTGAAACCTTGGTCAAGATAGGAATGTTACAAGAAAATCAGGTTAGAGATTATTTTAATCGTCATCCTGATGTAAACTTCTCAAACAAAGTAAGAAATAAATTTGTTGGAAAGTACCAAGAGGCAAGAAGCAGTTGCAGTGGAGATGATTTGTTTTACGAGATGTGGAATTTCGCTTCAAATGGTCATTATGAATTTGAGTATAGAGCAGCAGCGCTGTCAGTCCTTACCTATTTTTTCACGATTTGCGATATTTTTGAAAAGGAGTAAATGATTTTTCCAGATAAAAATATATCATTCAATAATTCAATAATGGGTATTAGCGCAAGAATTTTGACATTTATGCAAGATTCAACCACTGTCACAAGGCTTTGGGAAAAATCCAGAAGGGTACCCGAAATAAATTCGTTTGATAAGTTTATTTATGGGTTGGATTTCTTATTTTCTGTTGGCTTGGTTGATTTAAGAGATGGATTGTTAATTCAAAAGAGATGAAAGTTTTAGAAATAAATTCAAGCAAGGAAACCTTTCGAAGTGTCCGTTTAAATACGGATAATAATTTCAACATGGTCATAGCAGAAAGAACCAGAGAATCCAAAAGCAAAGATTCAAGAAACGGTCTGGGCAAAACCACGCTAATCAATATTGTAGATTTTTGTCTCGGAGCCAATCTTAATTCGTCATTGAAGAAAGAGGAACTAGAGAACGTTGTTTTTTCTGTAAAGGTTGAACTTGGTGAAAAAGTCTATACTTTTCTACGAAATACTTCTTCTCCAAATGAAATTGAAGGGGAAGGCGACTTTTCTGATTGGCTAACAAAGCCGAATTTAGCCGAAAACGGACATTCGGTTTTTAAGGCTAAAGACTTTAATGTATCAATGGGTAAGCTTCTATTTGGTGTTACAGAAAAATTGAGCGAGACTTTCTCTTATCATCCAAGCTATAGAAGCCTCATCTCTTATTTTATTAGGACTGGCACAGGCTCCTTTGACGAGCCATTTCGGCATTTCTCAAGACAGTCCTCGTCAGACGTACAGATAAACAATAGCTATCTTTTGGGGCTAGATTGGGAGTATTCTTCAGAGTTACAACTAATTAAAGATGATGAAAAAACCTTAAGTGGACTTAAAAAAGCAGCTAGTTCTGGATTACTAGAAAATTATTTTGGGTCACTCGGAGAACTGGACGCAGAAAGAGTGCGTCTCGAGGAAACGATAAACAAGGTTGGGAAACAAATATCATCTTTTGTTGTGCATCCTCAATATTATGAGATTCAAAAAGAAGCTGATGCGATTACGGGTCAAACTCATTCACTGCTTAATACAATTAATTTAAATGAGCAGCTGTCAAAGAAGTACCAAGAAGATGACTCGGAAGATTTCTCTTTTCAAAAGGAAGAAATCGAAAGAATTTTTAAACAGGCAGGCGCAGTCTTTTCGTCTGGTACCGTACGAAAATTTGAAGAGATAGAGACATTTCATAAAGACATAGTTAAAAATAGGCGAGACTATCTATCATCTGAGATAAAAAAACTGTCTGATAAAATTGTCGAAGACAAAGAGCAGGTTGAGAAACTCACCAAAGATAAAGCAAAGTTGATGAGTATTCTTCAAACACAAGGGGCACTGGACGAATATTCCAAACTTCAAGAGAGGAGTAATTCGCTTAACCAAAGATTATCCGAGATAAATCAAAGGATTGCTAACCTGAAGAAATTTAATGATGGTGTTGGAGATTTAAGAATAAGGAAAGAAGAACTCCTGAAAGGCATGAGAAGAGACTTTGATGATCGTAAACCGAACAGGGATAGGGCAATCAGTATTTTTAATGCAAATTCTGAGTACCTCTATGAAGAGCCGGGATTGCTTTCAATAGAAACAACTGATTTTGGCTACAAATTTGATGTTGAGATCAAGAGAGCCGGTAGTCAGGGAATTAGCAATATGAAAATATTTTGCTATGACCTTATGTTGGCAGAGCTGTGGTCTAGATTTAATGATGGCAAGCCGTTCTTGATACACGATTCGACTATATTTGACGGCGTTGATGAACGGCAAGTTGCCAAAGCGTTAGAGCTCGCAGAAAAAAAATCAAACGAGTTTGGTTTTCAGTATATTTGTACTATGAATTCTGACGCAATCCCCAAGAAAGAACTATCGGAAGAATTCGGAAATAAATTAGACAAATCGGTTGTACTAACACTCACCGATTCCGATGAAACAGGTTGTTTATTGGGAAAACGGTTCTAACGAAATATGCTGGGATGCAGCTGTTCTAAACTCTCTGAAATTTAGGTATAATCTAGGCATAAGTTCGGGAGGGTTTTTGAATTGTAAGGAGCTAACAAAAGTAGTTATTGACATACAGATGGCAGAGATGCCGTTTGCTTTTCTTTGTGAAAAAAAAGATCTCGCTGGTTTGCATTCTGTAAAAGGCAAAATTAACCTTGAATTTGTCCAGTTTCAAGATATGATTTTACCGCTTGACTCGCAGTTTTTTGATGCGCTTGAAGCCGATCCTCACGCCTTGGATTTTTTGCAAAATAAACTGCCGTCATCTTTGAAATTAAACAATAACGGCTGTCAGCTTTATCAATTTCAATATCGTCGATTCCTGAAAAGTGTCGAAGGTTTTATTCGGCGGAATGTGAGCAGAATCACGCCCAATTCCCCGGAGTTTGTAGAGTGGTTTCGAAGCAACTTAAACTCAGCTTTTTTACAAGCATACCAGCCTGATCATAGGTATGCCTTTGATGTAAAATCAAAAGATCTTCCTAGGGAATTGAAAGAACATTTCGGACGTAATTTCAAAGGATTCTATTGGCGAAAAGGAACCCTTGCAATTGATGAACTTAGTGGCAGTGCCTTTGAAGAAATGGAAGATGGTGATGTCGAGATTGGAGAACTTAAGTCAACCATTGGGAGTGAGCATAATTCAGAATTAGGCAAATCGATGACCGGTGGTAGCATCCATATTAAAAAAGCGGAAGGAAATATTGGCTACAAGATTCACGGTGGAACAATTGTGGTCGAGAGGGCTGAAAACGCTAACATCGCTGCAAGTGCGACGGGTGGAACAATATTCGTAAAGGATTTCGATCTTAGACCAACTCTTGAAAACGTCGGGCATCTAACTGGTGCGGAGTTTTGCTCATTTTCCAGTGGAGGAACATTTATTTTTGGCAAGGTTCAAGGTGATGCTCGTTACATTGTTGGTGGATTAGGTGGAACAGTCTTAATAAAATGCAAAAGGGATCAAATAATTAATAAACCAGAACAGGGCCAGCGTCCAGTTGGGGCGATTATGTCTTATGACGAAGAAAAAGACGAGTTAGTATTTTGTAGCGCCCCACAAATTCGTGAGGAGAAATATTTTGAAAGCAGTCCATATATCAATAGTTTGCGGACTGATTCTGGACTACTGATGCTGACCATCCCCGAAAATTTTACCGAAGCCAATTTTTCTTTCCTCGAAAATGGAATTGTCTGGATCAAGAATGCCGGCAATTGCCAAACTATCGGGCGCGGGATGACGGGTGGGACAATCGTAATCGATGATCCTAAAATCTCATATGAGGAGGCTTGTAAAAGTGTTGCTCCTATTTCCGATCGTCATGGGGTTGTTTTGTATCTAAAGAAGTGGACTGAGCCAGTCAAAATCGGAAAAATAACAGTCGGCAAGAAAAGAAGAGCTGAATTTATGGAGATACGATGAATTGTCAAGAAATTACAAACAAAATATCGTCACTAATAGTCAGTAAAAAGTCGATCGATCTTATCGAAGAGAAAAAGGAATTGTCCAGTTTTCTTAATATCAAGCAGGAGATAAATTCTACCTTGTTAGAAGTCTTACCAGTTATCGATAAGTATGAAGCGCAGATAAATTTTCGCAAGCTAGTGGCTGAAAAACATGGCTTTGAGTTTGTTTCTGAATATCACGAAGGGCTTGCTTGGGGTAAGAAAGAAGAAACCAAGTTTTTGGTAAATGATCATGCTGAAATCGTCAAAACATTTGGCAGTGAAGTCAGGCATGCACATCGCTTTGTCGATGGCTCGGCGGTGATCGAGGAATATTTTGAAGATGTGGCCGAGTTAGGCGATGACGAGATTGATGACAGCGGTTTCGCCGGATTAGCCGCTGTCGAAAGCAAATTTTATCTCATCGATAAAAACGGTGAAAAGATTGCCGGACCATTTGGCGACATAGATGGCTCGAAAGATGAAAAAATACTCTGTGTATACGATTCCGATGCTGGAATACCAGAAGATGCAGCCAGATCATTTATTCGTAGAGACGGCACAAAAATTGAAAATATTATTCCTCGGACACCTTTTTCCGAGGGTATAGCATGGGTTCGAAGTGTTGACGACAGTGAAACGATTGCACAGTTGGTCGATGAGACAATGAACCCGATCGGAGAAAGAATTCCCGCAAGCCAATGTTTCTCCTTTAGGGATGGCATCTCCCTAACCATAAGACATGATTGCCGTCCGCAGTTTTTTGACCGAGAAGGTAGATTTGTGGGCGATAGCAGCGACCAATATACAATCCAAAATGCCGGCGCTGGGCGTTTCTGGTATCAGGAAGGAACAAAAACTTCACTGGTGGAGCCGATCCATAATAAATGGCTTTTCCAAGTTGATAGACTCCACGCCCACAGTATTTTTTCCGAGGGATTAGCGGTCATTTGTGAAAAGCCTGGCGATCCATATTACTTTATTAACGAAATTGGTGAAAAAGTTTTGCCAAAAGAGGGCGAAACGTACGATTCAGTTCAAACTTTTGCTGATGGTTTTGCAATTATTTGCCAGAAAGAGAAAACCTTCTTTATAGATCATGAGGGAAGTAAGATTTTTGGTCCATTTGAACAAGCCAACAGTTTCGAACATGGTGTTGCTTGGGTTATGAAAGACGGTAAAGAATTTTATATCGACCACAAGGGCAAGAAGGTATTTAAAAAATGAAAATAAATACTCCAAGTTGTGATCAATACACTGAGACGGCTAATATGGCTGGTAAACTAATCGGACAGTTTGATGACGCTCAAGCAGCAGCCGAGAAAAATCAATACAAAATCGAAATTAGAAAGTTATGTGTCAGTGAGTTTTTGGTTGTTGATGCGTACGATCGCGATATATTATTTCTGGCCACTCTTATGAAGTCTAAAAATTTTGGAGATGTTAGGCCATTTAATATAATGGGTACAGCGATTGCGTATGATGAAAACGATTTACCTATCTTAATAGATCGAAAAGGTCAGCGGGTTGCGGGGACTAACATTGATATTGTCGGTATCGGAAAGTGGTCTCTTGATGGTGTTATAGTGACTGAACTGTATGACGAAAAAACAAAAACTCAATCAGCCCAATACTTGCGACATGATGGGAAAATTATTGCTGGTAAAAATGCCCGAGTGAAATTTCTAAAGCCTTTTCTTGATGGAACCGGCTGCGCCCAAATAGGGAATCGTTGGTATTTTAGTGACATCGATGGGCAACTCAAGAATGATGGGCTTTTTAACGGTGGCTTCGAAGATGCCAGCTCATTTAGTGAAGGATTGGCCTGCACAAAGGAGGATAACGGCGAGTGGCATTTCATAAACAAAGATGGTCAGATAGTTGAGACGGGGCTCGAATTCACTGTCGGCCGGAGTTATAAGGAAAGCTATTTTACCGAGGGATTGCTGCCATTTCCAGAAAAAAACGGTGAATATTGCTTCTACGATCACAATTTCCAGAAGGTTTTGGGTCCATATAAAAAGACTGGTCATTTTGAAAACGGGACAACGATTGTCTTTGTAGATGGACTCTGGCAGAAAATAGATAAGAGCGGCAAGACTATAAAGACTTACGAGTTTTACAAAGACGAATTTACAACTCCAGAATTTAATGAAGGTTATTGTTTATATTGGGAACAAGTCGAAAAGGATGCAAAAAGAAGAATTGTAAAACTAGTCGATGAAGTTGGCGTTGATTTCCGTCAAAAATTCAATCTTCCTCCAGATACAGAAATAAAAGGTCGCTTTAGCAGCAGCGGATTGCTAACAATAGTTATTGAAGGCAAGAAATATAAAATGGATAAAAAGGGACGCATAATTATCGAGTACTAGAATGGAAACAGAAAATTGTAAAAACTTAACAGTGTTGATCTATCAACTCAGAAATGAGCTTAGAACTTATAATTTTTTTGTGGATGGCAAACAATACGACAGAGCAAAAGTGCAAATACGAGTTATAAATAGATATGTCAAAGAAAAATCAGAATTTTTTCGATGGCGAAAATTTGCAAAATTTTTTGATAGAGGCGGCTATGAAAGTGAAAGTACTGCAGAAAAATTTCATCAAGGTTTTTGGCCGGTCAAAGTCTCGCCGGATGGTGAGATGTTGTATGCAATTCGCCGGCTAGACGACACTGTCGAAGATGATCAAACAGTGGATATCATAAACTTAAAGAATGAGGCAGAAACTCTAGCGGATGCGAGTATTAGAAAAGAGCGAATCCCTACTTATTTTGCTATCGATCCAGAGGGCACTATTTTCATCAGGACTGAGCGAAAAGGCATGGCAAAAATCCTGTATAGAAAAGCTGGTCAGCAAGGGTCGTCTTACGATGCGGCTGATCCTCAAACATTGCCTGATATTTTCGCTGTGGGCACAGACATTGCGGTTGGCGCCTCTGATAATGACGGGACCATCTGCAGCATCGGAGCAGGTTTTAAAAAAGGCGAACGATTTAAAAAGCCGTCATTTATCGAAATTCGCCGATTTAAAGATATCGAATTTTCAGCCAATCAGGAAATTATATATTCTCTGGATACGTCTAGACAGCTTACTGTCTGGAATCATGAGAAAAAAGAGTGTCTATACCAATCGATGGGCGTTATAGATTTCAAACCACTAGAAAACACGAACTATATCGTTCTCTCGGGAAAAGGGCTGGAAATTCAAAAACCAAACAAGCAGGATGGGGAATATATTTCCTCCTACGAAGTTCGATCAATAATCAAACTTGAAAATGGAGAAGCAAATCCGTATGAAAAAATTGCGGTCGATCCGAAAAAGGAGTACGTCTTTGCTCTTGCTTTCGGTGGGCTGATCGATATTTTTAATCTGAAATCCATGGAAAAAGTTGGCTCGATCGATTTTTCATCAGAAATTGATCACGTGAAAATAAAATCTTTTGATATCGGTATCGACCATAAAATCATTTTTGGCTTAGTTGATGGCAGGATATTAATCTTTCGCAATACGGCAAAGAAAAAGGTAAAATAAATTTATGCAATGCGAACAAATAACTTCTTATATAATAAAACTGGCTGAATCTACCCGAGAATTTAAACCAGAGATGGGATCTCTCCGCCTTTTTGAATTAAAAGAATATCTAAAAACCGAAGAAGAGGAGCTCATTAAGCTCTTGTTAAGCGAAGCGGCCGCTTTTAAACAATTTGCAAAAAGAGTTACCGCATATCCTGGCATACTGGCATCGACTAATGAATCAGACACTGAATTCGCCAGACCGCTTGAAGCATTGGCAGAACTCCAGGCCTTGCTTGGTGATTTCTATGGGATTGCCGATGTTTTAAACTCTGAATCGAGAGATAAATCGATGTATGGTTACCATGCATGTAGAGCATTGGTCAAGGCAAAAGAATTCGACCGTGCTATTACTCTGGGTAATCTCTTGTCTGCCAATGCGAGCGGGTCATTTAACCTTGAACATTGGCAATCTAATATTGCGGATGCTTTAGCCGAAGCAGGTGAAGTTGAGCAAGCGGAACAATTTATAGGCCAGTTGACTGATCATCGCCATCTCTTTGATTTGCGAAAAAAACTGGCGGTAGCTTACGCAAAAAGAGGCAATTTTGTCAAAACCGAAGAGCTTCTGGAGACTATGGGACAGTCAACCTTCCCCAACGATCGGGATGATATCTACAAAACAATGGCTGAAAAATATTATGAGCTAGGGCAGATCGACAAGTTTGTTGAAACACAAAAGAAAATTATAAGTGTGCTAGGGGAAAAGGATCAATTAATTAAAAACAAAATTAGTGAGCTATTTAAAAACAAGGATACAGATAGCGCGCTGAGTCTGATTGAACGAGTCGAGGATATAAGCGCGAAATATAGCTGTTATTTAGAAGCAATCAAATACTACAAAGAGGCCGGTGACGATGCTGAAGCCGATCGATATTATGAGCTAGCATGGCAAATAGTGCAAAGTAGAGAAGTAAGTAATGACTTGATTATTAGCCTTGCCTGGGTACGTTATCGGTATTATTCCAAAACAGACAAAGAGACAAATATCAAAATAGTATGTCAAGCAACAAAAAACGAAGGCTCCATTCCAAAATTAACGGTTGGGGACCGTATCGGTCGTTTCTCATATAATGTGATGGAAAGTTGTCTCAGGGATGGCGATATCGATACGGCGCTCTTGTATTATCCCCATTACAAACGCTGGTCAGACAACACTGACGATGCCATGACTGCGATATCTAGGGCATATGCAGATATAGATGATATACAAAGCGCATTACGCTGGTTCCCTCAAAAAGACCATGACAAATTCAGAAGAGTAGAGATCAATTTGTCGATCGTCAAATCTTATCTGCGGCAGGGAAATCCAGAGGAGGCAACCAAAACTCTTGATACTGTCAAAGATTATGAGTATGACGTTTCTTATGGAGACTATCATCTGAGGGGCGATCGCCACTTTCTACAGTCATGGATGGAAATTGCCAAATATTACGCTGGCAAAGAGGGAGATTTTGACAAGTCAGTGGCAACATTTCAAGATCATTGTGGATATTACAACAACCTAAGAATTGATTTTTACACATTTCTGGCAAAACTAAAAATGCAATCAAAAGAAGAAGCAACGGCTCTGCAATATTTTCAGTTAGCTGCTGATAGTGCCAATTATGTTGAGGACAATCCGCATTCGTATAGCTCTGGTGTCAGCTATCCTGGATACGAGCACTACCAAAAATTATTAGAGTTGGCACTTGATTGGCAAAACGATGAGATGGTCAATGAAATATTTGCCTCTGTTAATAAAATATTTGAACAACGCGACGGCACCAAAAAACTCTATTATTCAGAGTTTAGGGTTGCTAAAAACTTAATCGAACAAATCCAACAAAAAACAGATAATGACGACTCACTCTTCGAGCGAATTCTCGGCGAACTTCATCTTGAGCGAAATAAGGCACGACTTTGTTTGTTTATGGCCGAAAAATCTGCCGAATCGGGTCAGGATCAGATGAAATATCTTGTCCAAGCAGAGAGCTTTACCCAAAAAATAAAGGATGAAATTCTTCGCGAGTATTATTTGGCGAAAATTTGTACTTTGCAAAAACGCAAACTTCTCTTTGATGGTAATCATATAGTGCCAAGATTGACAGAATATTTAATTGGTCAAAAAGAGGAGAGCAAGGCCGATTTTGGAGTTTTACTGGGTTGCCAATCCTCTGAGAGTAGGTCTTCAAAGAAAGCACATGAATAAATATCTTGAGGTAGAATAATCATATGAATTGTGAGGGGATAACAAAGGGAATAGTAGAAATTCGGAAAATTCTTAAATCTCTTGAGAGTTATTTTAATAGCAGGCAAATTGCCGATGCTCTTCATGATAAAAAAGAGATTTATTCAAAATCAGAATATTTACTTGAAGAAACAGAGCCCGATCAGATTAGGAAAAGAGATCGAATTGCTAAAGAACTTGGTTTATCTTGGCTTGATAAATTTAGCGAGGGCTTGGCTTGGGGAAGAGAACAACACGAAAAAATGGTAAGTTTGGTGAATGAAAACGCTGAGATTGTCCTTCACTTTTCAGACGAAACGATTCCTGCTATTTATGCCAAGCCATTCAAAAATGGTTTAGCATGGGTTCAATATGTTGGAATAAGAGGTCCGCTTCCCAAGTGGTCAATTATTGATTCGAGCGGAAAATTAGGCAGAGACTGGTATGCTCAAGTTGAATTTTCAGATAGTGGTATTTATTTGGCAAAAAAGAATGACACATTGAAAAATAAATGGTCGCTTGTTAAGCATGATGGAGAAAAAATTATCGTAGATGGCGAGGATTCATTTTTCTTCGCTACTTCTTTTAATGATAACCGAGCCTGGGTCCAGATTGAAGAAAACGGGCCATATAAATTAATTGATGAAAGCGGCAACATGCTTCATCAAGGTAAATATCTAAAAGTTAAACCATTCTCAGAGGGATATTCGTTTGTACAAGTCAAAGAACGTGGTTTTGCTCCTTTTTGGCAATGCTTTGACCAACAGGGAAATTTGTTGCCTCAATATTGGTTTGGTGGTGAGGATTTGCACAGACTGTCGGAGGGCATAATTAGGAGGGAATACAAGCATGTCACGGGAAACAATAGATTTTTTAGCTATGCGACACTAGCGAATGCTGGTCTCGACGATTTGAACAAAGGCAAATCCGAGGATGAGGCTGAGTATTTTGAAGAGGCCGGTGATTTTTCTTGTGGTTTTGCTGCGGTTGGTTCTCGCGTCGAAGGCAATCCTATTAAGTATTACTTTATCAACAAGGCTGGGGAGCAAGCTTTTCTAGAGACCTACCTCTCTATTACTGATTTTTCTGAAGGTGCTGCGGCGGTACAGATAGATCTTGACGATGTTGATAATCGTTTTGGTGGCTGGACGTATATTAATACTGAAGGAAAGCCGCTCTTCTCTGGCGAAGGGATTGACGGCGCAAAGCATTTTTACAAGGCACGGCCATATCAAGATGGCATGGCCTGCGTTCAAGATCAACCAGATAGTGAGCCTTATTATATTAATAAAAAGGGACAGAAAGTATTTGCCTAAGTATGAAACAGTATGAATTGTAATGCACTGACAAATGGGGTACGACAGCTAAAGATCCTTTTTACCGAATACAAAGGTATTTTTACTGAAGGCAATATTGCTGAGGCATGGAGAAAATACAAGGAAATTAATTCTGAAGTCGAGCACCTTCTAGAAAGAATCGACCCTGATCAAATTACCGTAAGAGATAAAATTGCAAAAAATCTTGGTCTTGCCTGGCTAGGAAATTTTAGCGAAGGATTAGCTTTTGGTCGAAAACCTGGCGAAGACTATATCCTTGTTTCGGCTTCAGGCGAGGTGATCAAGGATTATATTGGCCAGCAAATTGCATCATTTGGTAAATTTCAAAAAGGCACTTGTGTTGTTGGTGAATATGATATTAGCGATGACGAAATGACTTCCGAGAGAACCTATCGCTATTTTTTGGTCGATCAGAAAGGTGAAAAAATATCCAAAAACTATGTTTCCGTCAGTGAAAGCGTTCCTAGACTGGTGTGGAATTTTGCTCCCGGCGGCAGTAAAACATATACTTTTCTTAATCCTGATGGTTCTGAATGGAATGATAAATATGAATTAGCGACAGATTTTGCTTGTGGGCGATCCTGGACAAGAAAAGAAGATAATAAATACAGAATTATCGACGAAACAGGCAAGGAAAAATTAGTGCTTGAAAATGTTGAAAAGTTTACTCAATTTAGTGAAAACTACGCTTTTTATTGCGATTTTTCAAATGATTGGTTTGCTGTTGATATAGAAGGTAACATAACAGACTTGAATTTATTGGCCGTAACAGACATTCATCCGCTCCGTGATGGTATGGCTCGATATCAAATTTCTGAAACAGGACATTATTTCTTGAAATATAACGCTGATACTGGCAGCTTTTCCACTGAAGGAGAAGTTTATTCGGATGCGAACGATTTTAGTGACGGTTTGGCACTTGTCCGAGAAGATTCTCTAGATCAATATGAGAACGATATTACAAGGAATATTTTTATTGATACCGACGAGAGAGAAGCTTTTAGTGTTTCGAATTATATTTCGGTGGATGATTTTCACGAAGGGGCAAGCGTTGTTTTACCCGAAGATATAGGGGTAAACGAGGACAACACAGATGGCGGCCGTATTTACATAAACAAGGTTGGCAAAGCGCTTTTCCCAGGAAATGGTACCTTTGGTACAAAGCATTTTGCTGACGCCAGACCATTCATCGACGGCGTGGCTAAAGTCCAAGATCAATGGAGCCAGCCAACATATTACATTGATAAGAATGGCAGGAAGGTATTCGCATGATTGGGTATGACTGCCAAAAATTTACAAACGTTTTGAGGGGCCTGCAAGACACGGATAGTGAAATGAAAAATGTTTTGTCGATAAACAAAATCGTCGAGGAAGCGATAGAGATAAAACAGGAGCTCGAAGATTTATTAGAGATACATTTTTCTGAACGCCATTATCGTGAATGGAAAAAATATACTAATGGCGAAGTTATAGCTCGATCTAATAATAGGTATAGTAGTTGGCAGTCTTTTAAAGATGGGATATTGATCTCTGATAGTGATAGCATACGTTATGTCGATCCGCTTGGACAGTGGCATGGGCTTGGATCTAAGGCACCTCGAGACCAAGTTATCTCTTCGGCGAGTAGCCTCTTTTATAAAAGTACTGATGCGCATATGGACTTCGATTATTTGTTTAATAGGGCAAGCCGAAAGAGGGTTTTTACTAGTGATCGCAATGGTCAATTTGATTTTCGTGTCTTTGGCAACGATTGTGTCGTTTATAACAAAAATACAGATGAATTTCTTCTTAATGGCGACAGAGATAATCCAATCCCGATTGAGAAAAGTAATATATCAAATGTATCAATGGAATTGTCGAATTGGGATGTGACAGAAAGAGGTGTATTGCTTGGCTACTCGGACTGGAATAATCTGGAAATTCGCTTGCATACTGGCCAAGCCCTATATTCCGGCGAAAAAGCAAGCTGGCGCGGTCATCCAAGGGGCTTTTTGATTAAGCGTGACGGAAAAATTTATTTAAACAATACAAAAGTCCTTGTTGATTTAACGGATAAATTTGGCGCTGAGGATATAACCTTCAGCGCACATCCAGATGGGGTTGTCGTTTACCATGAAAAGGCCTGGTATTTTTTCGATGGAAGTGAGGTTTAGATATTATGTTTACACCAACTTGTGAAAACTATACAAATCTTATAAAAAAAGTCGCTCGAACCGCGCCTGGTTTAGTTGTCACCGAAAATCATCCAATCAAATCAGCAATAGAAACAAAAAAGCAAGTACAAAATGAACTTGCCCAATGTCTTGAATTCATGAATGGTGATCAGATTGAATTACGGGATCGGATCGCAAAAGAAAAAGGCTATAAATTTGTAGATAAGTTCAATAAGCATGGGTTAGCGATAGCCAGGTTAGATACTAATTTTAAGGCGGCATCTGTATTGATCAATGCGCGTGGGGAAAAGATATTACCAAGTGAACAAGACAGTTTCTTGATAAAAGAATTCTTTGACGGAATCGCCATTATTGAATCAACCAATGGTAGCTATTATATCAAAGAAGATGGACAACGGTTAAATGGTAAAGTTTATCAAGAAGCTCACCCATATAAATTTGGCCAAGCAGTTGTTAGATATCGCGGGGAAACAAATAAGAAAAACCATGCCATAATTGATTTATTGGGAAATCAAATCAGGGAATTCGAACTTCCAGAGGCAGCCTATTTCGAAGGTTCTGACGCTGGATATTTGAAAGTTCACCAGAGCGGTTCTGGGATATGGTATATTTCGCCGAATGGCGAAAGAATTCCGAGTGACCCCAGCAAATATTTTGAGGATGGTGCTGGCGACCTAAACAACGGTATCGCAAAGGTCTGTGATCGATTGGGTAAGGGCCAGGACGGACGTGTTACGGATCATGAACGGCAAACTTGGTATTATATTGACCAAAACGGTAAACGTCTTGATGAAGGGGTATTATCATTGAATTTTCGTGCTATTTCAAATTTTTATAATGACAGGGCCTTTATCGAAACCGTCCAAGGGCACATTTTGATTATCAATTCAAAAGGCGATAAAATTAAAGAGGTAGGTCACAGGTCAGAGCTCGGCTCGGTTGTACAGGCAAGCCACACCTATTCCGAAGGGATAATTACTTTCATCAACCGAAATGGCAATCTTGCAACGCAGGGCAGAACAGTCATGGATTTAAACGGAAATGTCCTAATCCAGGGAGAATACCAACAAGTTTTCTCTCCTTTTCATGAGGGATTGAGTTTCATGGCCCATGAGGGCAAAAATTATCTTGTTGATACCTATGGTAATTTCGCAGAAATTGAAGAGCCTGTGACTCGATTGGAAATAGGTTTCAAAAATGGCGTAGCCAAATTCACGTATGATGATCCAGTAGAAAGAGATAAGAATGGATTTCGAGTTAGTCATCCAGTCTATATCGATAAAAAAGGTAGAAGGGTATTTAGTTGATGTTTACACCAACTTGTGAAAACTATACGAATCTTATAAAAAAAGTCGCTCGAACCGCGCCTGGTTTAGTTGTCACCGAAAATAATCCGCTCAATCTTGCTTTGGAAACAAAAAGACAGATAAGATCGGAAATTGCAGAGCTTCTAGAATTTTTAGACAGCGACCAAGTTGAGCTACGAGATAGAATCGCCAAAGAAAAAGGTTATTCTTTTGTCGGAAAGTTCAATGAATATGGACTAGCAAAAGCCGTTTTTAAACTGGAAGGCCTAGAATCTCCCGAGATTTTGATTAATAAAAAAGGAGAGGTCATTTTCTCTGAAGATAATGACAAGAAATGCAAAATTTCGGACTTCTCTGAAGGATTGGCGTTGGTTTCAATTGAAGCCTCTGGCGGTCAAAAAGGACATTATTATATCGATGTTGATGGAAAAAGAATTGACGATAAAAATTATAGAGAAGCTAATTCATATAAATTTGGCCAGGCGCTTGTTCGCTATCATGGGCAAGAGGAGAAACAAAAATATCATCTGATTGATTACAAAGGAAATGAGATTAGGACGATCGATATAGGGAGAATTATGGATGATCGTTGGAGCGGTTCTGGGTATCTGGGGCTGCATACGCCGGATTTTGGCGCTTGGCATGTTGCTCCGAGTGGGGAAAGGATACCAAAAGATCCGAGTAAATTCTTCGAAGATGGTATGGGTGACCTAAACACCGGTATTGCTAAAGTTTGCGATCGATTTGGAAAAAATAGATCGAATAATTCTTGGTACTTTATAAATCAAAAAGGCGAAAATCTTAATGAAGGTGTACTTGGTCAAGGATTCGAGAGTGCCACTGATTTTTACCAAGATCGTGCTTTTGTGCAAACAGCGGACGGGAAAACCCTTCTTATTGATATTCATGGGAAAATTATTCGTGAATTTCAGACGGAGTCTCTTGGAAAAATAAATCCTATTCATAGCAAAATAAAGGATGGCTTACTACTTTTTGAGAAGACTATTAGTAATGGGCCTCCACAGATATGCTCCTACCACCTAGTCGACATTACAGGAAAAATACTCTTGGAGAGAGAAGGAGAGCGATTTGTGATACATGATTTTTCTGAAGGTTTAGGATTTGTTAGTGGCCCTAGCGAACAATTTAATTTCACGACATCAGACGGGAGAGCACTGCAAACAACCGTACGTGAGCAGGAGTTGATCACATTAGACGGAAGCATTATTGAATCTGACGAGAGAATAACAACAGCACAGCCGTTTAAAGACGGTGTTGCCTTGGTCGGAAAAATTCTAAGCGACGGCCATAATAATATGTTCTATATCGATAAAAAAGGCAGACGGGTTTTCTCATAAATATTTTGGAGGGTGAGTGTTTGATTCTTTGTGTGAAGAACTGACAAATGATTTACTTACGATCGCAGAAGCCGGTCAGTATTTTTGTGATGATTTACGAGCTGCCAAGCCCGGCGAGGGCAAGGTCGCTGAGCTCATGGAAATGCAAAAATTCTTTCAAGAGCACTTGGCGGAATATATGAAAAATAAGTTTTCAGTCAATGGCTATCTGGAGAGAATCGAAAATCCGGACAACTGGCGGCTCTTTGGCGAACTGCTCAAGGAGGAAGAAGTGATCCGAAATATTGAGAAAGATGAAGTCAATCTTTACAGTTTGGTCAAATTTGTCTTTGCCAGATATCCAATCTTACTTCAGAGCGACAGTGCTGACGAATTGGATGATTTTTATAAGAGAATGAGATGGGATGAAAAGCTGCGGGAGGTAGTCGCTTTGGCATATCCCGAGGTTGAGGGGAAGAGTGATGAGAGCAAGATCAAGAAGTTGATTGATTCTTTGAAAACTGCCCTAATCCATCGAGTACTGGAAAGCCAGGGTCGTCTTGAGATTGGAGATAAGGGATCAACTACAAAAAAGAGCGATTACATTGGCTTTAATATGACCAGAGGATTGATCAAAATGCCAAGCATCGGCGATCATTGTGGCTATGCGATGAAGGGTGGCCGGATCGAGGCAGAATCTGTGGGAAATATGGCCGCCCAATTTATGAAAGACGGCGAAATTCATTGTGAAAATATTGGCGATGGTGCCGGCATGATGATGGACGGTGGTCGTATTTATGCTAGATCAGTCGGAGAAAAATTTGGCTGGATAGCCGGCGGCGGAGTGTTTTTTGCTGATTATGCTAATCATCCGGCAGGAAATTCCTCGAGCGATTCAATTTTTATCATTGGACATGCTTTTGACTTGCCGATGATGAAAAGATCGGGCGTTTTTATTGCAAACGAAACTACTGTGGCCAATATCTTGGAGCCAGATATTAAGTACACAGCACTGGTGAACCGTCTCAATATTTCTGGCAAGGAACAGATAAAAGAGTTAAAAACGAAGGGGGAAATCTTCGGTTATGACGATGAAAAAGGGCAATACATTGAACACCTGCATGGCAATGAGATATTTTCTCCCAAAAACGATCAGGAACTGGCAGAGTGGAAGGAAAAGAAAATCGGTCTCTGCCTCATCGATGAGCTTTTAAACATTTCTGGGGATCCGACAGCAGGACTCAAAGATGGGATAATGGTCTTGCGAGCTATCCCTGACGGCGAGATCTGCGCTCAAATGGAGGGCGGCGTTGTGATTTTGGAAGTGCCATTCCTGACCTATAAAAAAGCGCAAGAAATTGTTAAGATGGATCGAAAAATTACAGGAGTGGTTCTTATGAGAATTACAGACGGGGAAATAGACGGCAAAACAAAACTTATTGAGGTAAAATAAAGATACAAATATACGGAGGGACAGTGTGAATTCATTTTGTGAGGCAATTACTTTAGATATGACAAATATTGCCAGGACTGGCGATAAATTTTGTCGTGATTTGGAGACGGCTGTGCCTGGCAAGGGTCAGATCAAGGATTTATTTCAAGACAAAGAATATTTAGAGGGCATTGTCAAAGAATTTATCCGAGAAAACTTCTCTCTTTCTGCTGTCGAGGACAGGATAAATGATCCTCAATTCGGCAGAACCTTGATTGAGCTTTTGAAGATGCCACAAATAAAAGAACAGATAACTGATACTGACAATTCCGCCTACTATGCTTTGGTTCAAGCATTATTTACCCCGCTACCGATAAAAGCCAGCAAATCAGAAATCCATCAGTTTTATGACAAGCTGGGAAATCCGGCAGATGACTCCGAATATAAGGTTTTATTGAGGAAGCTATTTGAAAATATTGAAGATGAGAAGGATCGAAAAAGCAAAACAGACGAGCTGATCGACGCAATAAAAGCGGCGGTTATAAATACTTTGATCAAATCAAATTCAGATGTAGAAGTGAAAAGCAGTTACTCGGGGCGAAACAAGTGCGATTATACAGGTCTCAATATGGGCAAGGGTATTTTTAGGGCTGAATCCATAGGGAATTTTTGCGCAAAATATATGTCTGGAGGACAAATTCAAGCAGAAAATATTGGTAATATGACGGCAATGCAAATGTCGGGGGGTGAGATCCACGCTGACAGTATTGGCGAAGTTACTGGCATGTTGATGCGAGGAGGCCGTATCTATACAAGAGGAGCCGGTGAGAAATTTGGTTGGTGTGCTTCCGGCGGAGTCTTTACGGCCGGAAGCACTGGCGGAGATATGGCCAACGGTTCGGGCAGAGCGATTTTTATAATCGGTGATTATTATTATCATTTACCATACAATAAAACTGGTGGAGCGATCATATTTACACGTTCAATGCACCCCCGTCTCATTGCTGATCCTGACTATACAGTCCTGATAAATCAGCCCAGGGAGGATACTACCGATCCGGCCGAGAAGACTAAGGATAAATTCACAAAACCGGTTTATGGCTATGACGAAAATCGTGGATATTACGATTATTTGGAAAACGAAGATCCGCCAATTATTTCTAGTGAAGATGAATTACTAAATTGGAAGAAAAAAGAACGTGGCCTCTGTGTCATCGATGATCTCTCAAATATTTCTGGTGACCCAACTAAAGGACTAAAAGATGGCATCATGGTCTTACGAGCAATTCCTGATGGTGATTTCTGTAGCCAAATGGATGGCGGTGTTGTGATTCTGGAAGCACCAAACTTAACTTATGAAGAAGCGCAAAAAAGAGTGAAAATGGATCGCAAGATTACCGGTGTTGTTTTGATGCGTGTACCTGTTCCAGCTGAAAATAATCGGGCAACCTCAAGCAAAACCAAGCTAATTGAGGTAAAATAGATCTATGAATTGCCAAGAAGTCACAAAATTTATTCAGTCAATATCTAGCCAAAAGGATATATTGCTTGATCCTCGGCCTGGTAATATCGACAAGGCGCAGTTTTTGATTTCGGAAATTCAGAATACAATCGTCGAGATTGAAAACATATATCCATACAACCTCAAACTGCGACAGGGGCTGTCGAAAAAGCTTGAACTAGACTATGTTGGTGATTTTTATGACGGCTGTGCGCTAGCAAGGCGAAAAGTCTGCGATGTTTATGTCGATTAGGAAGGGAATTTCATTAAAGATCCCGATATGACTGATGGTCGTATCCTAGTAATTGATCCAGGTAAGGCCGATCGGTTTTCTGAAGGAGTTGCAGCCGTAAATAGATTAGGAAAAATTACATTTTTAAGAACTGATGGCACGGTGATTTTGAGAAAGCTTACATCGGCCGACGATGATCCAAGGCAATACCGATTTCATCTTGGTATGACTGCAATTCCCGATGGTATGATCTCAAAGATCATTGATAAGGATGGTCAGCCGGTGGAAACATTTGCCGGGCAGAAAAAGAGATTTTCCAATTTTTCTGATGATGGCATTGTTCGTTTTCAACAAACTAAGAACGGTGGGTTTGGCAAAGTTGAACAAACTTATGGATTTTGCACCGAAACAGGTGAATCATTGGTTACCGAAAACGGTCAATCAGAGTTCGAAAAGGCAACAGATTTCTCTGAAGGTCTGGCCTGGATTTACAGAAAACGCCAGCTTGAAAATTATGGCATGACTTATTCGAGAAAATATTGGGAACTTATCGGGTCTGACGGCAAGCCTCGCAAATATCTGGCTGACAACTTGCTTGGAAAATTCCATCCTATTGAACTGAAGGATGAATACGAAGAAAAGACTCCATCAGAATTTCACGATGGCTGGTCCAGAGTCAGCGGTAAAAATAGCAGCTATTATATCAGTCCAAAAAATTACAACCTTACTGACGAGTCAGCAGAGAGATACAGCTCCTGTACTTACTTTGAGGTAGCTTCTGACTTTTCCGAAGGGATTGCAGTAATCAAGAAAAAAGACGAAGAGGGATATTATTTGATTAACAAGCGTGGAAAATATTTACGAAACAAAGGTAAAATTATCCGCCTCCTCGGTGTTGATAAATCTAACGATATTCCTGTTAGTTTTAAAGATGGCTTGATCCGTTGCAAAACGACCGAATCATCTGATCAATGGATTTATCTAGATCATTGGGGCAAGCCTGTTGAATTTGGGGGAAATAAATGAATTGCGAATATGCCACAAAAGAAATTGTCCAAATATCTCAGAAATTATCGCTACTGAATGGTTTTATGGAAGCCAAAGATGCAAAAGCTGCTCTGCAACAGAAGCAGGAGATCATCAAGGCTATCGAGTCGCCTTTTTGTGACATTATTCCTGAAGTTTATGACCCTAAAAGTTGGGAACCGTTATTTGCGCAAGCAAAGGAAATAGTTGTCGAACAAGGAACTGATTTCTATCTAAACGATCAGGATAATTTCGAAAAGATTTACGAGCTTGTCCCAAATATTAACTTGCCGGATGGCATAAATCAAAAAGTTTTTGAAATATTGATAAAAAGAGTAATCGGCAGCAAAAAAATCCAAAAAATGCTTCTAGAACAAGAAGTCCAGATTAATGAGCTGCTTATCCAGGAAGAATTTACTGGTTACGATCTTGAATCGATGCAGGAAATCTTCAACAATAAATTTTATTCCAATCTTTTGCTGTCCAAAACGATCAATCAGTCGATGGAGGCAGACACAGAATTAAGATGTGAAGAACTCCCCCCATATCTCGAGAACTACTTCGGTATTGGGCTTCAGAAAGGCAAGATATCAGTCAACAAGACTGGCAATCAGCTGGGCATGTTGATGTCAGGCGGTCAGATCGAGGCAAGTGAGGCTGGCGATTATGCCGGTGAATATATGCGGGGCGGCGTTTTGAAACTTGGTAATTGTGGTAATGAACTGGGAATGTTCGCTCCCGATGGAGTAATCTATGTCACTGGTGATGTTAAAAGTTTTGGAGATACTGGCGGCTCGACATATAAAGTTGTAATCATCGCAGAGTCAGCAACTTCGCCATCATCACCCAATTCCGATGCAGTTACACTGGTAAGCAAAGATTATATAGATGGGCTGGAGAGTAGAAGAGATCTTGGCAATAATAAATATTCATATTGTACGATTTATTACAATCCCGAGGTCAACCACTACTACAGGGCGAATACAACAAAAATGGCGATTGATTTCATTTTTGACAGCAGTAGTCTTCAAGAATTTAAAACAAAAGATACTAATAATTACGGTGAGCGTGCAAATATAGGAATTCTAAACACTCCAAGAATAATAGATGCTGCTGAATTATCGGGCATGAAAAAGGGTCTGTTGATATGCAATGACCTGCCCAAGGGAGAGCTTGGCGAAGGTGTCACCGGCGGTGTTATAATCATAAATGATTTAGAAAAAACGCCAGATGAGGTCAGATCCCAAATCTCCAAAAATCGCAAACCAGGCGACGGTCTAATCTTGATGCGTGTGCCTGATCCGGAAAATGAAGGCAAAACTAAACTCATCGATTTGGAGGTCTCATGAACTGCCAGGAAATAACAAAATTTATTATAAAAATCGCCGATAATCTCGATATTATCGATCAGCCCAAGGATAGAATAACAGAGTCTCTGGCGTTGACAAAAGAAATTCAAGAAATGGCTGAAAAATGCGATCCATATTCTCGAGAGATTGCCCGCCGGGTTGCATTATCCCAAAGGCTTGATGCCACTTATATCTCATCGTTTTCTGAAGGTTTGGCTAGGGCGGAAAAGGATGGGTCATGGTTTTTGATTGATGAGACGGGCGATCTGATATCCAGCAAGACCTCTGACCATATTGCCGAATACCGTGATGACATCCCTTTGGCGAAAAGAAACGGCGATTTTGTACATATCAACAGGAATGGTGAACAAGCTTTTAGCGAAGTTTTTGAGTCAGCGAGCCGTTTTAATGATGGTATGGCTAGGGTCATAATCGAGCAAGAAAAGGGGAAGTCATGGAATCCAGAAGGAAAGTGGCATTTTATCGACACCTTCGGTAAGCACTATTTTGAAGGTGACTATGATTGGGTTGATGAATTTGGAGATGGTTTGGCACCAGTTCGGAAGAATAAAAAATGGTCTTATATCGATAAAGCAGGTCATTCAATGTTTAACGGCAAGACATTTGATCAAGCTAATAGATTTTCAGATGGGATAGCTAGGGTTTTGAACAATAATCGGTGGTTTTACATTGACACCAGTGGATCCCCAATTTCCAGTGAAACATTTGACAACGCCTATACCTTTTCTGATGGTATCGCCCGGGTTAAAAATAACGGCGAATCTTTTCACATTGATAAATCTTGCAAACCTATTTACGACGAAAGATTTGACGAAATCAAAGATTTTTTCTTAGGGTTGGCGCCGGTTAAAAAAGATGGCAGGTGGTTTTATGTTAATAAAAGTGGTCAGCTAGTTTTTCAAGATACATATGATGATGCGCAAGAATTTTATGATGGCGTTGCTGCTGTTAAGAAAGGTGGCAAAGAGTTTTATATTGACTGCAAAGGTAGGAGAGTTAAATTTGGGGCGAAAAATAAATGAACTGCCAGGAAATAACAAAATTAATCACCGAGACCAATGATCTGTTCAAGGATTTTATAAACGCTTTTAATAATGGCAATTTTGATGAAGCAATTAGCCAAAGCAAGAAAATTGATCGTTTTGTTGAGAACCGTATCCCCGAGCGCCAAGTTAATTGGGAGAGAGTCGAGATATTGGATAAGATAGATATAGCGAAGGAATATAACAATCCCGTTCAAACCGCCGCCCAACTGACAAAAATAAACAATAAAGTCTGGCTAAATATAACTTTGCAAAAGGACTCATGGAAAGATCTATTGATGCAGCTCAATCCTAGGAACGGCAAACGGGAAAAAATAAAAATTGATATTTTGGAAAACGCAGAGGACTTCACTGATAATATTGCACAGCTAAGCAAAGACTTCATTGCGGTCGAGCTATTTGGTTCAAAGCATATGGCGGTTGTTGACCTAAAATCAAGTAAAATTATTCAGGAAAGCTCCCCACTTGAAGGAGATGAACGCAGCATCATCTGCGCTAACGGCTGGCTGGTCAGCCTTAGATCTGACCGTATCTATGCCTGGAAAGTTAATGAAGACGGCAATATAAATCCAGAGCCTGATGTTCATCAAACAATCGAAGATCTTACACCGGAAGCTGAAATCGTTCCGCTTGGTGATGGCGAATTTGTTTTTTGTGCAAACAGAGGACTGGGACGGGTCGTACAGATGATTTATAATCCAAACTCAAACTCAATTCAATCAAATGAAATATCATTATTGAGTAAAGTTAACTCAGTCTCAAATATCTCAGACAGCGAGTATGTTGTTGCAGACGGTGGAGCAATTTATATGGTTAACAAAAATCAGCCCGAGAGCCCAACGCTGCTGGTAGAAGATTTATCATGGGAAACTAAAAGAATTATTATTTTGCCAGATGGTAAAATTGCTCGAGGAATACATAATGGTGCAATTGTGATTTCAGAACCAACAGCTGGGTGTCCGGAAAGAACGATTTTACAAAAATCTGACAAAGCTGTTAGAAATCTTTGCTATGCCAATGGTGTCTTATACTCTTCCCATGAGGGTGGTGTAGTTTTAAAATGGGGTGAGAAAAAACAATGAACTGCCAAGAAATAACACAGAAAGTCACGAATATTCATAGATTAAATGCTGAGATGGCTCAAAAACAATACAGCCATGATTTTGATGATTCCAAGCGAATACTTAAGGAGATTGATTTTGAAATTTGGAACCGTTCCGGTGAGTGTCTCGAAGCAATCAAAAAAGCAACAGAACAATCTCGTCCAGTTTTTGATTGGCTTGATCTTGGAATCAACCTCAAGAATGAAATTTTTACTGGAAATATATTGTTACCAACGAATGAGGAATATGCGGAGTCAAAAAAACATGGTTTCTCGGAAATATTAATCATCCCTGGCCAAATCGACCGGATCGCTCTGTGTCAAAAAGCCTCAGAAGCTATCCGATTGGATTTAAACCCGGACAATGACCGTATGGCTGGTGTGTGGAATAACAGTTCAAGTAATCCGAGCGAATATGAGTCATTGATGAATACTGAAGAGGGGCGAAACGCCACTTGTCCCAAGCAACTTTATACACTCTTGGTAAAAAAGGAATTTGACGGAAAAAACGCCTTTCCTGAGCTTGAACACAAAAAAGCAAGTGAGATTTTGCCTGCTATTGATACAATGTGCCAAGAAATGAAAAAAGACGATTTGTTTATTGATGGGCTAACACTAGAACAGGGCGTCATGCTTCTTATTAATAGATATAAGAAGGCGACAGATTTAATTGCGAGACGTAACGCCGACGGTCAGCTATGGGGCGAGTTGGCAGAGTTTCTATCCATCGACAATCCCCTCCTACTAACAAAAGAAAAGTGGATTGAAGCAGATGGAAGGCCCTATGCGCCAGAATTCTTAAATATTTGGTGGCACAGTCATGAAATGGCAGATGAATTACAAGATTTGAGAATAAGAAACGCAGGAGGGTTTTGGGGTGGTAATGACTTTAATGCATTTGATAGAGTACAGCTTGCGGTATATCCGAAATCAGTAGAAGAAGCAGTTAGAAAGACAGAACAATGAACTGCCAAGAAATAACACAAAAAATCAAAGAATTAGCGGCTAGCCAAGAAGAAGGAACTATGATTGTCAGGAATAAAGACTTGGCCGGCTATCGAGAATTTCTCTTAAGGGAATCACCCTTATTTTACCCCTTTTTTGCCGCCGATTTTCGAGTAAGAGCTCAGATTTTGGCAGGTGTTTGCCAAAAGATCAAAAAAAACAAACCGCACGATTTACCATACTTTGGGAAATCTGGTTTAGGCAGTCTCAGACTACCAAATGGCAAATCAATTCTTCTAGATTTTTATGGGAGAATAATAAATGATAAAGAATTTGAAGATATCCGCTTTTCAGATCAAACAGGTGAGCCGACCTTTGCGGTAGAAGACAAGAAATATCATTTTATCGACAAATACGGTAAGCAGTCGGAGCAATTGCCAGGTGATTATGATAGGATAATTTTGGAGGATCCATCAGTCTGTTTGGCTTGTGTGCGCAAAGATGGAAAATCATATTTTATCGATCAATCCGGTGATAAGATTAGCAGTGAATATGATGATACTTATGGTTTCCAGAACAAAGATTTCGCTTGTGTTAGAAACAACAAACAATTTTTTCTGATCGATAAGAACTTTCAGAGATTGGGCGAAGAGTATGCTACTTCGGTGATACACTTCCATGGCTTCCCCATCGCTTTTACGAGCGATGGCAAAACTTTTTTTGTCGGTGAAAATGGCCAGAGAATCAACGAAGAAGAGTACGATCATTTCATGGGAACTTATTTTCAAGAAGATCTTTTGGCTGTGACACAAGGAGATGATTCTTTCTATATCAATAAAAAAGGCGAAAAGGTATCGAAAAATTTCCAAAAGGCATTGGATTTTAACGGTGGAATTGCTCCCGTTTTGGAAAACGGTAAATTGCAGTTTATTGATAAAAATTTTGAATCAGTCGACGGTGGTACATACGATCAAACTGGAGCGTACAACAAGGACTTTGCAACCGTAAAGATTGGTGATAAATGGTTTATATTAAATCACGAAACCCGATTGCTTTCTAGCAAAGGATTTAAGGAGATTGATGTTTCCAAGTCAGGCGTCATCTGGGTTTTGACTCAAGGAGGCTGGCAGGAGGCAGATGTTGATGGACACACCTTTTCGGACTCTTTTGATTCTATAAATTTTTTCAATGAGGGAATTGACGGAGTCATAATGGCACGATTAGGTGGACAAAATTACCTCCAATATATTAAAACACTTTCTATCAAGAAAAATTCTTTTGATACAGCTTATGGGCTACCGGATATACCTTCAGCTTTGAAAGTGAAGGAAGATATCGAGCATTTGGCTATTAAATTAACGGAAATTATACCTGCCTTGCTACTTGCGGAAAAAATCAAACTGAGAGAACAATATGATTCACAATTGAATTTACTTCGTGACAACAATATTCTTCAAAAGCTCTCAGATGGCTCCGAAGGAATTATTGGCATTGATGGTGAGGAATACTCTGTTCCAAAATACATCGAAATAGTGAGTAGAATGAAAAAGGATAGCCTTGATTTTTTTGAGAAGAATATAGACGGGGGTTTTAAAAAATTGCTTCTTATTCCATTTGGAGTATCTATTAATTCTCTAGTGGAAAAATATAAAAACTTGATTTTGCATTCAGACGACAACGGCAGATTCATGAACAAGCTTAACGATCGGCCAATATATATTGATAAAACCGATCCTGTCCGCGTAAAAGATGATCTGATAGATAGTGATACTACAGGTGATTTGATTTATTCTCTCTCGCCACAAAATAACGGGAGCAAATTGGAGCTAATTGGTGATGGATTTGCTTGGCAGGTGGTATTGAGCGAAGATATAACGTATCTTAAAGATTTCAGCATCGCTAGACCGTATATTTATAAAGAAAAGAATCAATCTTATAGGGAATTTGCTCAGAAAATGTGGACACATAAGTATGCGGGCATATCTGGTCAAATACCTGAAACTTGGCTTATTTACGCTATGACCTGTCTGACAGAGGGGAAAGGCATAATTGACAAAGGCGGCTGGAGCGATAGACTGCTTTTTACAAACTGTAAGCTCAAAACATCTCCTAATTTAATCCCTTTTGTTCAACGTGACGATGGGTCGACGCCAGATTCTCCACATATGTACCTTGGTTTGGCTGATCCAGGACGGTGCGACCCACCAAGATCTTGCAATAGATTGGTTTTGCCACTATGAATTGCCAAGAAATAACACAAATAATCACCGAGATAAAGAGCTCTCGAGATGAATTTAGTGATTTTGTCGATGATAACGAGATTGAGGGGGCTCTTAATATTAAGAGTAAGCTGACCGAGATATTAAATCGACAGGATATTCTGGAAGTAACCGAAAAATTTAAAATGATTAATAGAAATCAGAAATTATACGATTGGCTTGGGGTAGAGGTAAATATTTCTGAATTATATAAAAACGGTGAACTTCTCGATCTGAGTCCCGAATCGAAAGAAATCGCAGAGCGAGAAGGTTATACTCAGCCAATTGTTATCTTAGACACCCTTGATTTGAAGGTGCCGGCGGACGAACAATTGAAATTAAATAATTATTTTATAAGAGAAGATTATAGTCCTGTCGATGAAGGTGACGAAGACAAAATTACTAGTTCTCCGCGTCCACAAAGAAGCTATATTGTCTATACGAAGCCACAAGAACTGGCAAAAGATGCCCACTCCAATAACCAACCTTGCTATCCAGTTGCTTTTTCGGATATGGCAAGAGAGGTTTCTGCAAAAAATCCAGATTTAGACGGTTATACCCGTAAGGAATACCTACTCCATCAGATTTACCATTATCTAAAAAACGACAGTTTTATGGATGATTATGGAAGAAATGGCGGCGGCGTGTTGCTTCTAGCTGAGCAATGTGAACATTCAAAGTATCGTGAGCCTGCAAGGGTTATAGGATATCACTCTGATACTTACGCAGATACACCTTTTTGGCTAACATGGATCTATAAACGCAACGCTCGGTATAAGGAAAAAGTATTGATTCGCTTTTTAATGTTTGCTCGCCAAGATGTTGAAAGGATTTAATAATAATGAAATGCCAAGAAATAACAAAGAAAATACAAAACATTCAATCTAAAAAAGAAATTTTTAAGCAAACATTAGATCGTAATGATGTGGCGGCAGGGATGAAGCAAAGAGCAGAATTGGTGGCGGAGATTCATGAGATTGAGGTTATAACCGATCCCTTTGAGTTGCAACTTAGACTTAAACTGGGTAAAAAGCTTGGAGCTGATTTTATTTCTACATTTGACGATGGTGTTGCGAGAGTTCAAAGGGGAAGCCGATGGCTTCTAGTAGACCGAAATGGAAATCTTATTACCCCAGAATATTGGGAAATCGGCCCTTTTTCCGAAGGTCTGGCAGTAGTGAATTACGAACGGAAGTTCTTTTTTATAAACAAAGAAGGCCGTCGAGTTTTCGAGGAAGACTACGAAGATGGTTCTTCTTTTTCAGATGGCTTAGCGTTAGTCAAAAATGACGGAGAGTATTTTTATATTGACCATTCGGGCCAACAAGCCTTTCCGGGAAAATTCAAACACGCAAAATCTTTTTCAGAAGGTCTGGCAACCGTATACGAGGAAGGAAAACCTCTTGAAGGGCCACAATGGCGTTTTATTGACACATACGGGCAGTCGGCTATTGAAGAAACATTCGACGACGAGGCCTTCTTTGTAAAAGGTATGGCTCGCGTCCAAAAGGGCGGCGTGAGGTTTTATATTGATATCACTGGCAGACATATACCGCCGGAGGAATTAAGTAGTATTCCCCCTGAATTTTCCGAAGGTTTAGCCAGCGTGGCCAAGGGTGGCAGGAAGATTTTTATAAATGAACAAGGCAAGCAGTTTTTTCCCGAAACATATATTAATGCCTTAAATTTTTCCGAAGGCCGGGCGCGTGTTGCGGATGATGGCGGATATTTTTTTATTAATAAGTTAGGCAAGCCGATTTCCGGAAAGAGATACACCTTTGCCAATTCTTTTTCCGAAGGATTAGCCGGTGTTACTGACAGAGGCAAGTCGTATTATATAGATCGTCATGGAAGAAAGATGGATTTTAAGAACGGAAAGGCTGTACAAGAATGAATTGCCAAGAAATCACAAAAGTTATTGAAACTCTGTCAGTCAAAAAGAAATCTTTTGATATCGCCATGAATCAAGATTCTCTTCGCATTGACGAAGCACTCGGGATAAAAGAGTTTGTAGAAAACTTAACCTGCATTGATAAGGTATTTTTGCGTGATCTTGAAGACAAAAGAGGCGAAATCATTAGCGATCTGAAAGCTTATATAGACAAGCTAGATGACGATGATAGAGAAGAAGGCGAAATGCTGATTCCTGAAATCATGGCAAGGATTGCAAGCCGATTTAATAGAGAAAATTTACCGGCAATAAAATTAAACAGCAAATATTATAAACGCTTTTTGAAAGAGTATCTTCGGAGTCGCTTTTATGCAGACATTGTTAAGCTAGCTGACAAATATTCATTTGGAAGTGAGGTCAAGGGGGACATGAAAACAATATTTGCGCAGATCGTAAACACGATTTTTTTAAACCTCGGGTGTGATGGCGAAAAAATAATAATAAATGATATTCCAAAACCGCTATCTGATTATTTTGTCATAGGGCTGGATAATCCAAGAGCCGATCTCCAAGTTGTTAAAGCAGGAAACTTTTTTGGAGCGATCATGAAAAACGGTAGTCTAAAGGCAGTTGAGGCCGGAGATTCTGCTGGTATTTCCATGACAGGGGGTAAGATTATTATCGACCATGCTGGGGAAGGTTGTGGTACTTCGATGAAAGGCGGCGAATTAGTAGTTTTGGAAGCCGGCGATAATTTTTGTTCCTCAATGGATGGCGGCAAAGCAAAGGCAAATAAAATAGGAGACCGGGCGTTTACTTATATGCATGGTGGCAGTGGGTACGTTGAAAAAGCTGGGGAGGATTGTTGTCGCGGTATGAAGAATGGTTTTGTTTATTTCGATGAAGCTGTAGGCTTTGGTGCCATAGAAGGCGGTGAAGTTCTTGCTGATAAATTTGAGACAACTGCCGATGACAGGCACCCTTTGTCTCTAGAAGACAATTCTCTTGTGCCAAAGTACATAACTCCTGATGGTACCGGGTTAGTCGAACTATCCGGCGATAATGAAATATTTTACTCATCTTTGATTCAACATAAAGATCAGAATTCATTTATCATCACAGCAGATGCTGAGTTAAAAGATACGAATCCGACTGCTGGATTGCAGAGAAATTTGATTGTTTTGCGACAGAGAGTTGATAATATTGGCTATCTGATGACGGGTGGCGCTATTGTTCTAGAAATCGAAGACTTAACTATTGAAGAAGCCAAGTCTTTGATTTCCAAAGACAAGACTGGCGGGCTGATATTAATGCGGGTTGCCGATCCTGAGAATCCTGGCAAGACAAAATTAATTGACTTAGAATAGTTTTGTTATTTCATCAACAAATTGCTATAATTTAAATTGAAATATCAGATTTCCGGAGGGATATTCTGTGCCCGAATTTTTTGGGAAAACTGGCGAAGAGCCAAAAATAAATCCAGCGGCCGATTTGGGAATGCCAGAAGATCGGGCTGATTTTGGTATGCAAAGAATGGCGGATCGTCCCGAGCCGCCAGATCCCGATCCAGAAGACCCGACCAAACCACCAGAAAAACCGGAAAGGGAAGAAAAAGACGAAAATGATGTCCCTAAAGAATTATGGCCATACAGAGATGAGATGTTGCAGTGGATCAACCAGGATGGCCGTTATACTGACCTTGTTTCCTTCTTGCAATACCGCAAAAATGCCAAGTTCAAGCTTATCGCTGGTATGGGTTTTTATCATGCGCCAACAAAAGACATTATCTCTCTAGACGTGACGGAATTCAAAAAAATGCGTGAAGAGAGAGGTATGACATCTGCGCAAATTATGTTCGGCGCTATGCATGAATTTGCCCATCTCAAAACTATGGGCGAGCTTGATTTAGCAGGCAAATACAACGAGCTTGAACAGTTTAATTATGAAAAGAAAAAAGGTTACTTTGTTCGAAATGAACAGGGCGAAAAAGTTCGGATGTCTGCTGCATCGATGTATCGGCAATATTACAATATCTGCGAAGACGCAATTGTAAATAGTTTGGTGTTTGGCACAGGAATATATGGCCGCACTCTCACTGAAAACTCAAGAAGGAACAATCAGGAAGTTGTTGATCTTTATACGAACCAGTTTTTCCCTGTCTACCTAGAAGTAGGTGAAAATAACGGTGACTTTGTCTATATGCCACAAATGGAGCAACTTGGTCAGAATCCTCTTATCAATGTTGATGAAGGAAAGGGTAATATCCGAGTCGCAGAGAAAGAGGATTACGGGCAAGGTTTTGACTGGGATAAAACTGTTCCCAAGATGAATCGATCATCTCAATTTGTGACCTATTTTATGAAAAACCAGATGACTGGCTTGTCAACCAATGAAGTTTTTGATGAATCAAAAAATCCCGAAGGTAAACATAAGTTGAATGAAGATGTTGGGGTTATCTATACTCGGCCACTTTCTGAGGCTTACAAGATGTTACTCGAGCGTTTTGTCCAAAAATACAAAGATGATCCAGATAAACTATCCTTGTATCTTGATTTTATGAGTGACCAGATCAAAGTCCCATTTTATGATCTTAAAGGCGGTAAGAAGAACTATGTAAGGGATGAGGTATATGTCAATGTTGCAGAGGTTGGTAAAAATGGTCCAGTTTATTCTGATTATCAGAGAATTGATATTAATTTCGCCACCCAATTATTTGAAAGAAAAATAAGGGATTCCTTAAAGCAACTTGGATTACCTTTCGATTTTTCCAAAATTTCAAATGTTAAGTATATGGACATATTCAACCTCTTTAAGCAGGTTGACCGTTCTAGAACAGTCTTTGGTACAAAGCCTTTGAAATATAATCTGGTAACTAGAACCAGAGCCATCAGAAATATCCTAGAGCCTCTCTATAGCCTTCTCTGCGTTCTTGATGATAGCTTTAAGTCGGAATTGCCGCCAGAGCCACAAAAAGGTGATGGCAAGGGTGGTGGCGAAGGTGGGGAGCCTCCTGAAATTGAGGAAGCACCAGACTGGCAGCCTGGCGATAAAGTGAAGAACAAAGATCGACAAAGTCCTAATTTTGGCAAAAAAGGAATAATTACCAAGGTTTTACGAAATGAAGAAGGGATAACTTCTGTTGAGGTGGAATATCTCGACGAAAAAAATAAAATGGCAGATGGTTCAAAGCTGGCAGGAATCACAGAAACTATAACCTCTCCAATCAACGATAAATTGAAGGTAATTAAGAAAAAGTCAAACGAGAAGCAGCGAAAAAGTGACTTTACTGACGATCGAGACACAGAATACGAAGAAGATGGTGAGGAGAAGGAAAAAGAGCCAGGCGATGAGGAAACTGAAGATAAAGATGGTGACGATCAGGATGATGGTGAATCTGAAGATAAAGGTCAGCCTAAAAAACAAGATAATCAGCCAGCGAGTGAACCCGGTCAACCTGGTAGTGCTGGAGCAGAACAAGAACCACAGAATATTGATGAAGTTGTGAGTGATTACGAAAAAGCCTTGCGAGAGATGATCGAACAAGATGAACGAGACGAAACCATAAAGGAAGTCGAGTCAGAGAAAAGAAGTCCTGAATATCAAAAGAAAAAAACGCAAAACGATAAGTTTAAGAGATTGTTAGATCAATTAAAAGACAATCAACCCGCTAGCCAGGAACAAGAAAGCCGCCCTCTTCCACCCCAGGAGATGGTCGACAAATTTCTCGAACTTGAAGAAAAACTTCGAGTACCAGCCAACAAGATGGCTGAAGCTTGGCTACAAATCATCAAAAATATCTCCCGGAAAATTGATACTATCGTTGATAAATATTACCGACAAGGGAAACCGGATATCAAACGATTACAAAAACTCCTGCCAGAAATTGAATTTGGCGCCGATATTGATCGCAGACTGATTCATTCACTCATTGTCGAAAAAATTAAAGCCGAGCTAAAACCAAAGATGCTTCGAGTTTTGTTGTTGGTAGATAACTCTGGAAGTATGAGTGGCAATCTTGATGCTGTCCGAATGTCTGTGATGTTGCTCAACTCTTCATTGCGAAATTTTCGAAAGAATTTCCAGCAAGTGGTTGGTGGCGCCGTAACGGAAAATATCGATGAGATGGATGTTGTTTGTGATACTGAAATCTGGCTTTTTGGAGATAGGGTCAGTTTGATAAAACCTTTTAGCGTTACTGACTTTTCATTTCTAACCGACAAAACGAAATCGGGAGCAAGGCCAACATTATTACAAATGGCCGAGACTGAAACGGTTAGTACAATCAGGGCATTTCAAAGAATGAACGCAAAAGATGGTGATACGAGAGATGCGCTGGCCTGGTCTAGGATTGCTTTAGCTCATGATCAAAACCCGAAATTAAAGGAACTTCTGAATTCTGGTTATTTATCTGAAATTATTTTTCAAATTTCTGATGGTGCCTCTATTAGTCACCAAGAGATTGATCATAATACAGGAATAACTGCAAATACTTTTGATGCGATGAAGTATTTGCGGGAAAATTATGCAATAGGTACCGGTGCTATGGGCATTGGTGCAGGTGCGGTTGAGGGACTACGAAGCAGATACGGAGAAAACGTAATTCCAGCCAACAATCCAGATGAAATCGCTGAGAAGTTTAGCGCTTTTCTAACACAGATCATCGAGAGCCAGATAGAAAAACCGATGATGGAAACATTGGAAAAAATTGAAAACAACCTATAGAATATATAAAAAAGGATAAACATGTCAGAACTAATGAGCCCGCCAATATTAACGCATCCTGAAGTAACTGAAGCTGAAGAAAAACTGCTTGAGCCACGAGAAGCGGAACGATTAGCTTATGAGTACAAAGTTGGCACGGAAGAAATGCATGTAATAGCTGATGAGATCGGCCAATATGTAACTTATGATAGTCTCGCGGAATCTTCAATATGTTCATCTTTCCAAAAGGATGAAAATCTGTATCAAAGAATAATTGATGTGATTCAAAATAAGGATGGTGAAGAGAGATCATGGTCTGAGTCCAGAACCGATTCACTGAGAGATAGACTCAAAGAAGAATATCTGAATGCATTGCCAGAAGATCAGCGGGAAGAAGGGGATGCTGTTTTTGACTCTCATTTCATCAGGGCTAAAATTGAAACGCTTCAAGATCGAGACAAACTTCAGATAACACTTGAAGATCTAGTCCAATTATGGAAAGAAGATCCAAAAGCTGTTGTTAAAGACTTGGTGTTTAAGGGCATACGCCGTCATGAGCAAAAAATGGTTGGCAATGATTCTGACCAAGCAGATAACACAAAAGTTCAAGACACAATCAAAGCTCAAACACTTGGTCGATCAGCGAAAATTGCATTTCTTTTGAAATCTCATTTTCAACTTTTATTAAATAAATTATCCTCCTTTTCCGAAGAACAGTTAACGCAAATACAGGCTTATGGACTTGCCAGCAAAGATGATGTTCGTCGAGCATTGACAGAAATTCATAAATTGGAAAAAGGTATTCTGTCGGCCAATGTTTCTAAGAGCCCAGAGGTTGTTAGAAAACCTGACGAGATAGCCAATATTTATGGTGTTGAAACCACGGAGATTGACGAAGTCAGCGATTGGCTATCTGAGGCATATGAAGAAGAATTCGGCGAAAAAGTCGAATTGGGAGTAGAAAGGATTTACGATGCCCACATTGACGCTGTTGATAAGGACTTTGTCACTTCGTATGTTAACTACCGCCAAGAATTGTCATCACTCTTCAATCTGCTAAATAAAGGAAAGATCGTCGAGACTGAATATGTTCGGGAGATTATTGAGCGCGCATTGCCTTCACTTGAAAAGAATCCGCCAACAATTGTATATCTTCACGGTGACTTTGGCACTGGTAAGACTGCCCTTGCAACTCATATTGCAAAAACTCGTTTTGGCAAAGAGCCAATCATTGTTTCTGGTAGCAAGTTTCTAGATCCGGATCGTTTTACTGAGGAATTCCGAATACAAAAGCTCCCAGTAAATGAGTTTTTAACAAAAATTTATAAAGATATGGGTGTTGATAAAGAAGTTGGAGAAGATACTAGATTCGCAGATCTTGCAACAGAGCTAGTTGCTTCTCAGGGAGAACTTACCGAACAAATAAGAGCTAATCTCTTGGATGAGTACCGGAAAAACGGCAGAGACATAGACGAGCTTGACCCAGAAATACAGAAAAGAGTGGATGATCAAGTTTCAACGTTTTATTCTAATCAAGTCCAGGGTCGATACATTATGGGTGCAATGTATCAGGCAATGTCAGAGGGCCGGCCGTTAATAATGGATGAAGCCAATGCTATTTCTCCTGATGTCTTGATTGCATTCAATGATTTACTCACAAGAAAATTTGGTAGCAATATTGCGACAAGAACGGAAAAGGGCGATATCACAGTTAAACCTGGCTATTGTGTGATCTGGACTGGTAATACTGGTGATAGATATAAAAGTTCTCGTTTCAATGATGTTGACCCAGCCACTTATAGTCGAATTAATCCAATCGAAGTGCGATATTTACCAAATTCGAATGCATATAATTCAATTGAATCAGATGTCGCGAGACTTGATTTGCAAAAGATCGATGAAGTGACCTTTGAAGGTACCGATGTTGAAGAGTTTGTTAAAACTTATCGCAAAGATGCAATCAATGATCAAATATTCCAAGTGCTCGCAACTAAGCTTTTGAATCGAAGACTTGGCGCCGAGCTGCTTGTCAAAACCGATGATCGATATTCTGTTTTTAAAGATCTCTATCGTCTTGGTGTTGGCGCTAGAATGATTATGGATCTATTTGAAGGTAATATTGATCCCGCTACATTTCCAGATTTAAATTTAGCTGGAATTGTTGGATCGAACGAAGCAGCAACGCTAAAACAGACGCTGAAAAAGGCTAATCTCTCGATGAGAGAATTGATGGATAATATTGTCGGCGGTTATCTAGATGGCGGGTGCAATATGGATATTGAATACTATCTTTGGAATTTTGTGAAAAAGTATGATAGTCATCCTGAGGAGCAAGCAATTCTGTATGCTGTGTTAAAACAGGCCCAGTTCTTTCGAGGAGAGGGCTGGTCAGAATATTCAGATATTCAGGGGGACAATGCGATCGGTCAATTCAAGGAGCGAATGAGTTTTAACCCGATAGATACAGTTCCAAAGTACAAGAAAGTTAGAAAAAATGGAGAATTTACTACTTTACTAGATACGAATGGTGAATATTCCCTACAGTACTTTTCATCTCTTGAAACAATGCAGATTGTTTTTGGCTATCTTCCACCTCGGAAAAAAGAGGAGTATGAGAAAATAGGACAAAAGTTAAATGAAGCAAAGTCTATCAACCTTGATAAAGAAGAAAAAATGAGGCTAGTGCGAGGTATTGCTGAAGTTGCGAGAAAGGTTGCCAACATTGAAAACTACGAGAGCTCGACTGATTGCAAAGAGGTCATTGACCAAATGAGGGCTTTACCGATCTGCAAAAAAGAGCAAAGAGACACGATGGATGATGCCGGTTTCTTGATGGGGGTAAATGAATTTTACGACATGCTTATCAATTTTGCTTCCGGTCATGGTATGATTGATAAAGAGGCAGCTGATGCAGCTTTGGGTGGTTCGATCGATGATAAAAATAAACTAGTTAATGATATTTGGAAATAATTAAGGAGAAACATGCCAGGAGAATTTCAAGGTGCCGGTCCTGACGAGGCCGGACTTAAAAAGGATGAAGAATTTGACTTTCGTGAAGAGGCCGGTGAGGCGATCGATGGTGCTCTTGCAGAGATGGAGAAAACTCACGAAGAGCTACAACTAAAAGAGCTAAAAGAGTGGCGAGATGGCGAGTTTAAAGATAATATGCACATGATTATCGAGGCACAGCAAGAAATTTGTGGACAAGAAGGAAACCATGAAGCATGTCTTGACGGTGCGCGCATTTACGAAGAGATGTTTGGTGAGCCATTTAATGGCGGCGAACAGCAAACAGAGGCTACTCCTGCGTAGCGATGGCCGATAATATTTTTTGCCAACATTTGACTAATTTAATTAAAAAACTTTCTAAATCGAAAGTAGATTTTGATTTTATAATTGATCAACAACCGATTAATATCCAAGAAGCGCTTAGTCTTCATGACAAAATAAAAATTGAGATCGGAGAGGTTCTTGAATATTTTTGGCCATTTGAAAATTTACCAAAGGATGAATTTAAGGGAATAATCAACGATCAGATAAGTTTAATGACTGATCGAGGTATGATCGGAGACTATAATGGTGTGAGGGGTATTTTAGGAGAGGGAGGACAGATTTGCCCAATACCAAGTGTTGAGCAAATGAATGCAGTGATTCTGGAAAAAAGAGAAAAACTTGCAGAAAAATTCAAGCAAGGATTTACTCAGCCTCTTCTCGTCCCTTTTGGTTTGAATCTTGAAGATATGGCTTCTAGAGTCGGGTCATATGTTGCCGATTTGAAAGCACAAGGATTAATAGCTGACGATGTTAACACCGAAGAGGTATTCCTATCATGGACAGGTGAACAATTCCATCAATCTCTCGAAGTTAGCGCGGTTTATTATCCAACCTCTTTTGACGTGGCTAATCATGGGGGAAAAACCAAAAGTGAGGTCGAATCTGAATCGGCATTTCCAGGTTGGCAGATTTTGATGGTCGAGCCGTTATGGGAATTGCCACAAACCGATGATTGCGAAACAATTGGTGGAAGAACTCAATTAGATCCGACGGGCAAAGCTTTTGGGAAAGAATTTGGTAAGATTTGGAATGGCCAAAGTATTCCGAGCTTTAGTGAATGGATGGAGGAACTTTCGAAATCTGCCACCTATCAAAATGAAATTGGATTTACCTATGAATCATGGTTGATCTTTTACTTGTACAGTTTAGAGAAAAACAAGCAAATAACTGAGAAATATAAAGCTGGCAATAGTGGCAGCCTTCTACTCGGGACTTATTACCCAAAAGGAAATTACATCGCCGCTGGGCACTGGAATGAGAATGCGAAAAGTATTGAATGTTACAGATATGACAATGGTGGTCGAAATAATGAGCACGTTCCGAGGACTGCAGTGAGAATTGCATAATATTAATTGGACACAATGGCTTATCCTAGTTGCCAACAGATTACCAATTCTATTTCGACTCTAAGGGATCTAAAGAGTGATTTTGATAATGCCTTTAAGGTTAAAGAAATAACCAATCTTTTGAGTTTTAAGTATGAAATGGATTTGATCTTTGAAAATATAAAAGACTTAATGGTTCCAGAGTATTCGAAATTTACGGTTGTTGATGAGATACCCTTAGATATTGAAGATGATTTTCGCCTTGTTAGCGCCGGTATTGATAGCGATAAGAAAGAGGGCAAAATCTTTGTATTGTATGAAAAAATGAGTGACGATCGGAATACACGGAAGGGTGTCACGACATTTGCAGTTATAGACAAGGAAACTAAAAGGGTTTTATTTCATTATGATTATGGAGATAAGAGGCCAGATGAGGAGCGAAGAGTTAAGACTTTAGTTGACGGACCAGGTACTATCTTCTCTATCGGCGGCTCTCTATTTATTCATAGCAATGGGACTGAGCGGCCTGTGGAGTTGGCTCACACTTCCAATGGCGAGATTGTCCATTTCGAGGTGATAGCCAACAATGAGAAAATCATATTTTTTGGTCGAGATGAAAAAACACTAAAAATAATCGACCTCTATGGGCCACAAACCGTTGAAATCGCATTGCCTGATGGTTTCGACAAAGTGAAATGGTTCAATGTTTTTGAGAATTCTGATCGATTAGTTGTCGAGGCAAGTGTTCATGTCTATGTCTTCAAACTTTCGACTGGCGAATTGGTTGATCAACATCGATCGAATACTAGTTTGGATAACCACTCTGTCTCGGAATTGCCAGATGGACGATTTGTTTTTGGTCACGGAAAAAGTTTAGAAGTTCTCGGCAAAAGCAATCGAAGAGGTGAGTATTTTGAGCCTAGTGGCGAAAAAAGTTTTATTACTCAGTCTTTACTGTCAGCCGACAAGAAATACTTAATCTCTACTAATTGGGGCAAGATATCGCTTTGGAATAGTAAGGATATGAAGCTTGTGAGGGAAATCGACCGAAGGGCTATGCGAATAGATCAAATCCATGGTAATAATATTCTTTGCACTGATTCAGATGGAACAATGTTTGTTTGGAACTACATAAACGGCACTATCGCCGATCTCCCTGAGCGTGGATATGGTGGTTTGTGCCGACCGGTAATTGAGAAACAAAATATCTATAGTATATCAGCAGAAAAGAAATCCGTTTTAGCTTGGGGAGAAAACGGAACCTAGTCAATAAGTTCGATATGCATATTTGAATTAAGCCGCGAGTTCAATTATTTGTTGTAGGTCTTCCTTGAGTTTTTGTTTGCCTTCTGCAAGCCTTTGGATCCTTGCTTGGTAATCAGCGTCCAGTTGTTCCTTTTCTGCATTCAGTTGATTCTGTCGGCCATCAAGTTCTGCTTTCTTGTTTTTATAGACTTCATGAAGTCTAGCTTCCATCTGATCAACTCTTGTCAAAACTTCTTGAGGACTAAGATCTCTCATGTCACTTGTACTTTCTCCGCCGCTTAAACTAGCGCCAGATTCTTCAGCCGGTTCATTCGGAGCTGCATTTGGATCCCGTTGATCATTTCGAGTTGAATTTGTTACCTGTTCGGATTCGGCTATTGGAGCAGTAAAAGCAGTATCTTCAACTATCGGTTCTTGCATAGTTGGCAGTTGAGATTCAGTAATATCCGAAACTTCCGCTGGCTTATTCTTAAGTTTTCCTATGATTTCAACTAAGCGATTTGCATTTTCTTCATAATCACTAGCTGTCTGCGGATCAAGAAGGCCGGCTTTTATTTGCTTAACCTCTTCTATAAGTTTGCCGAGCTGCTCGGAATTCCAACCGGCAATCGTTTCTTTATTAACAACTGCCTGCGCAATAATTGTTATTTTATCTAAAAGATTTCTCTGTTGCTCGGGCGATAATTCCACAGCCAAAACTTCACCTTTGTCAGGTTGATAAAAGCCTAAACCATCAAATTTTTTACCCTCTTCACCCTCCATATACATCCTTGTTAGTACAAATGATTTATTTATATTTTACCAGTAATTCTTGCAATTGCAAAATATTTTGGGCTAACAAAATTAGAAGTCCTCGATTTTGAGTTTTTCGTATTCAATCTTCGAAAAAAGCTTGCCGCAGTCTTTGTTGTGGCATTTGGCAAAGTTACTAGTTTTATTCAAATTAGGAATGCTAGAGATTATACCAGTCTTGGTGACGAATTCTCCGCACTTATCACATATTCTATACTTCATATCTGAATTGATTATATCATACTTGAGACCGGAGCCTAATTCTAAAAGAGAGTACGGAAGATAAAATAAATCAAGGCATGTAGGATACTATCCTTGAAGAACAAAAATAATATGAGCGTCAGTATAATTAGGCAACCAACCAATAAATTTCGAATCTGGTTGAGCTGTTTGCATTTAGTGGTTGTTAGATTATGACAACATTCTTCATACCTAATTTTATACCCATTGGCGATCGAGTTATTCAGATTTAGCATCGACATTACATTCTCGGCTAGATTATTATCTAAAGTTTTTGTCATCATTTCGCTGCTCGCTCGATGTGAGAGGATGTTTAGACTGCCTTCCCAAACAATTTTTCGATCAATGATGGCTGTTTTTTCGTGAATATATTTACCAAAATAATTGATATGTACTCCTTCTTTCTGGTAAATTTCTAGAATATGTTCAATTTGGGCCTGTATTATTGAGTCATATTCATCGAGTGTGCGAGTAAAGATAAAAACTTCAATATTCCTATTTCTTAGCTTTTCAATAATTCTCTTATAATAGTTCGCCCTAAATTTGGAAACAAAAGGACTATAAATAATAACTTCTTTCTTGGCCGCAAGCAGGTCTCCCGCAAAAGCTCGATAGAATGTTTTATCGTTAAATAAATCTCGAGTTATTACTTGATTAATCGCGTTCTCTCTTCTTTTGAGGTATTCTTTCCAAGCTTGTGTCTGGTTAAACATGGAGCTCCTTAGTTAATAATGATTTTTAGGTTGATTTTGTGTTAAAATATGGTATATTGTCTCTATGGTCAATGAAAGTGAAAAAAACATGAGTAAAGGGTTGGGTCAGCAATTGAAAACATTGCGGGAAAAGGCAGGACTTACTCAGGCCGAAGTGGCCACCAAGGCGGGTATCAGTGTTAACTATTACGCTCGTATCGAAAGGGGAGAGGAAAATCCGACTTGGGTAAAAATAGAGCACATTAAAAAAGCTCTAGGCGTAAAATCACTCGACTAGATCATCTTCGACTTGATAAGCACACATAAGCTGGTCTAACCAATCCAGCAATGATTCAAATGAAAGTGCATCAAGTCTACCAAAAAATTTGAATCATGAGTCATGAATTGGGAATTGTGGGCGTTAGTTTT
>CAZIYE010000002.1:0-128714 GCA_964543385.1 uncultured Candidatus Saccharibacteria bacterium | reverse complement strand
TGCTGCCAAATGTACCAAAGTCTTGGCTTGACAGGGCTGTATTAGAAGCTGTACTCGCTTGATAAATATTAATACTATTATTACTATCAGTGCACCAACCGCCAGCAGAAGTTAGTTTTAAGGTAGCAGCAGTGAATATGGCATCATCGGGAACAATGGATGTATTAAATAAATATATGCCACGGGCTAAATAGTTATAGTATCTAGTACCATATTCTTCCCATGTACTTATAGCTGCTGCATCTCCGCCTTCCCACTGATCATACAAATACTCAGTAGAGCTAGCATTTCTTAATAAATTAAAATCAGTATTATATGAATTAGCATAATAGTACATATAGCCATCAACCGTACTTGTTTCAGGATTAGAATCAGGGATTAATGTTACATCAGTATCAATCTTCATGTTGGTAGTTGGGGCTGTTTCTTGCCAGATGAAGGAAGAGTTCATGTCTCCATCTATTTTCTTGGCTTCTATTTGGACTGGTTTGTCTTGGCCTTTGTTATCTTTGATAATGTCACCAGTAGTTGTTACATCAAAAGCCTCAGGGTTATCTCTGAATTTAAGGTCATTGGTTTCTGTGTCCTTATTGCCTTCAGTTTTGGTAATGTTCCATTTGAAGTTCTTAGGGGCATCATCTCCTGTGATTGTTTTCCAAAGTCTAACTCCATATTCCCCTATCTCAAATTCAAACTTAAGGTTAGAGCCATCGGATGGTTGAGAGTTTAGAGTTGAGAGTTGAGAGTCTTCTGCTAAAGCTTTAGGATTTAGATATTTAGCGAAGAAGTTGTTTTGCTGTTTCTTTTGGTTGATGTCAGGAGTATTGATATCAGCCCAAGCTACTGTGTTTGGGGTTGATGAAGTGTTTCTGGATAGTTTTGGATTACCATCTACATCTTTTAGCTCTATGGTGTATTTGTCACCTGTTTTACGAGATTCTATCTCATAACCAATTTTATCTTTGAAGACTTTGACAGTGGAAGGCATCTGGTCATAAAGGACATAGGTAGGAGTATCTATAGAGTGATTGGGGTTAATATCTTTCCAAGATGTGTTTGATTGATCTGTATAATCTTCTTTGTAATGAATGATGCCAGAGTATGATTCTAGAGTTTTAGTCTTGTTTTTGTTATCTATGGTTTTGGTAGTTTCAGTTCTGAGATTAGTATCTTCATTGGGGTTTTGTTGGATTTGGGTATCACCAAGAGATACTACTTTGGTCTCTATGGTATTTTTAGTGATCTTATCAACTAGATTAGGATTGTCTTTGTTATCTTGGCTAATAGTAATAGTTGTTTCTTTACTCCAAAGTGACCAAGCTCCAGCAGAATCTTGGTATCTGGCTCTTAGATAGTAAGTACCATCTTTCAGAGGATTGGTGAGTTCTAGTTTAGTAAGGGACTCTTTGTCTTTATTATCATTATTGACCTGATCGAGAACAAGGTTTGAGTAGTTGCCGGGGATAGTAGTGATCTGCCAATGTGAGGCTCTGTGAGGATCATTGTCAGGATCGGAGAAAGAGCTGGCGGTAAGAGTTTGGGTTGTTTTAAGGATATCTTTGTCTATTCCAATAGAAAGGTTTTCTGGGGTGTTAGGAAGTCTGGAATATTGGATAGCTATAGAGTTAAGGATAGGAGTGATGCTTTGATCATTTGTAGAAAGAGAGACTTTGATATGAAGAGATTTGGAGTCAGCAAGATCCTCTAGTTTATCAGTATAGAGAATACCATCAGTAGAGAACTCTTTCTTAATGGTTTGACTGTTTAGGACTTCATCTGATTTAAAGGACAACCAGTCTACTACTTCTTCCTTATTGGGAGTAAAGACAATAGAGGCAGTACCAGAGGGAGAGTAAGACGACTGACTACTGACGACAGCTGACTGACTATTGCTAGCTATTGTCGGTTGTCCGTTGTCTGTAGTCTTCTTGGCAAGGGTTACTGCGCCAACATTATCTTTAGTAGAAAGTTCTGCAATAGTCCATGATTGCCATGCACTTTCACTACCCCAGCTATGTTCTGAGGCAGCCATGATTGGGGCTACCGATAAAGAGAAGATGAAGGAGAAGATGAAGGTAGTAAGGCCTAATGTGAAACCGGAGATAGCAGACCAATGGATAACATTAGAGAATGGGTTCATATGCCATCGGTAGTACCAGGAGTACTTTTGGCGTAGATCATTATGTATTTTAGCAAAGGCTGGAAGAGCTACACGGGTGGAACGTTGGATAGCGATGATTCGGGATTCAAGTTTATCTTTTTGTGTCTCTAGCTGAGCAACCACCCTCTGTTTTTGAATATCAATATCAACTTCTTTGTGAGCTAGCTCTTCTATCTGTTTCTTGTCTTCTGGCAGCAAACCATCAACAGTATTCACAGTAAAATCCGTAGATTCTTCCCTATTTTGGAACCATTTTTTAAAAGAATCAAAAGAGCCCAAGTCACCCTCCAAGAATTTTATGAATTGTCTTCTACATTTTACTGGAAGGAATTTACTAGCGCAATATGTTTATTGGCTTTTCTTCCACAAAAATTAAAAAAACCTGTTTTGACTATCTGGAACAGGCTTTTTTTAGAATATTTATATTGTCCGTTTTTTGTGGATAGTTTTGAATGCTATGAACCTATCACCTACTGCTATCTTTGCGCCAGCAGGGAGACTAAAGCCACACTCTGATCCGGATTCGCATTCTTTGACTTCATTTTTTTCACGTCTGAGCGAAAGAATCTTGGCACGATATTTCTCATTATCATTTTGTAGAAACTTGATTTCATCGCCGTTTGTTACTTTGCCGCTATCAATATTGCCGCCGGCAACAAAGCCTTTTTTGTCATCTCGAAATATTGCCAGAACGTTACCATGACCAAGCTCCTCTTCAATAATTTCTGGTGGCAATAAATCAGACATCTCAGCCTTCACATAATCAAGCAACTCATAGATAACGTCAAAAGCCTTCACTTCAACGCCTTCTTTGTCCGCAATTTTTTTAGCTGCCCCCAGAGCCTGAACACGAAAGCCAACCACTTGGGAAGAAGTGGCCTTGGCTAGGGTTACTTCGGATTCAGAAATAGCGCCCACACCTTCCGATACAATCTTTAAATCTATTTCTTGACTGTTTATTTCTTCAATAGAGGATTTGAGAGCCTCGAGCGAGCCCTGAACATCTGCTTTTACTATTAGATTAAATTCTATTCGTTTAACTTCATTAGAGTCTTCGCTTGAACCGATTTTCTTCGCTGTGGCTATCCTTAAATGAGATTTACCAGTCTCCATCTTCATAGAATTTTCTCTGGCTTCTTTTTCTGACCTAAAAGCTAATAGTCTATCACCAAAATCTGGCAATGATTTAAGTCCGGCTATTCTAACTGGTGTACTTGGGATAGCTTGGAGAAGAGGTTTGCCTGCAAAATCTTCTAATATTCGAACCTTGCCGTATGATGCGCCGATAGAAATTGGGTCACCTTTATGCAATGTACCATTATCTATCAATACAAGTGCCATTGGACCGGCACCTTTTTGCATATGAGATTCTATAACTATACCAACAGCATCCTCTTTTGGATTTGCTTTTAACTCCATCATTTCAGCTTGTAATAATATCATCTCCAGAAGATTGTCGATACCTTGGCCAGTTTTTGCTGATATCTCGACCATAACGGTCTTGCCACCCCAATCTTCGGGTATTAATTCTTGGTCTGACAGTTGCTGCTTGACCTTCATAATGTCCGAATCTGGCAAATCAACTTTATTGATCGCAACAATCACTGGCACATTATTTAATTTTGTTTGTCTGATTACTTCAGCAGTTTGAGGCATAACGCCATCATTTGCTGCGACAATTAGAACCACTATATCTGTGATAGCTGTTCCATGTTCTCTCATGGCAGAAAAAGCAGCATGGCCCGGAGTATCTATAAAAGTTATGGTCTTATTCTTTAATTCTTTGTTTTTAGTGCCCTCAAGAGTAACTTGGTATGCGGAAATATGTTGAGTAATACCACCGGATTCACCTAGAGCAACATGACTGCGTCTAATATTATCCAATAGAGTAGTCTTGCCATGATCTACATGACCCATGATTGTAACAACAGGAGGCCGAGGAGTAAGATCTTTAGTAGAAACCTTTGATGCAACTCTCTTTGATGATTTTTCTTCCTTTTCTTGTAAAATCACCTCTGCCCCGAGATATTCTCCGACTATTGATGCCGTCTCAAAGTCTATTGTCTCATTTATCGTTGCCAGGACACCATTTTTCATTAGCTCAGTAATAACAGCAGTAACGGGAAGATTTAGCTTTTCAGCGAATTCTTTAACCGTGATAACCTCTGGTATAAAAGTTTGTTTCTTTTTTTCTTCCATTATAACCGTATGAATTAGTATGATTATTCATCTTACCATATATGTGGTCGTATGACAATGTTATTAGCCTCTACTTTGAGCCATTTCCCCAATAGTTGGAGTCATCTGACTTTTCCATCTTGTCCATTTTTTCTTTTTGTCCTGGCTCTACGGCTTTATCGACCGATAAACCATTATTATAGAATTTGACGGTCAAATTAGGTTTGTTCACCACAGATATGGGCTTGCTTATCTTATTCTCTACTACATTGTCAGAATTAGCAATGACTCCCTTATAATTATGGACTGAAATTTTTTCTTTTGGCGTTTTAGCAGACTTGGCTGAAGTTTCTTTAGAGGTAGATACTGTGTCCTTCTTGTCTCCGGTTGGATCACTTGGAAGGTCGAAATTAATAGTTGGCTGGTCATCATTTGCATCACTGGATAGTATAAGAGCAACAGAAGAAACCTTATCACCATCTTTAAGTCTCATCAAAGTTACGCCCTGCGTATCACGGCCAAGTTTTTTAATCTTCTGCAATTCCATTCTGATAAATTGCCCTTTACGTGAAGCCAAAACAACATCTCCATTTTCATCATATACAATATGCATACCTATTACGTTACCAGTTCTAGAAGTGCAGCTGGCTGCCCGAATGCCCATACCACCGCGTTTTTGGATATGAAAATGTTTTAACATGGTCCTCTTGCCGAATCCATTTTCCAAAACGATTAGCATATTCGGCTCAATTGTTGTTTTTTTGTCTGTCTCGGACGGCCAAACATTTCCAGGAACAACATCCATTGCCATAACTTTATCACCGCTTCGAAGTCTAACTCCAGTAACGCCAGAAGCACTTCTACCCATTGGTCTGACGTCACCCTCTTGGTAACAGATCGCCTGACCTTTTTCTGATACTTCAACAATAACATCGTTACCCGAGGATATTTTTACCCATTTTAATTCATCTTTGCCCTTAAGGCCAATTGCTATAATTCCGGTTTTTCTTATATTTTCATACTTTTCAATCTCAGTCTTCTTGATTTGTCCCTGAACGGTACCCATAATAAAGTATTTTAGGCTGTCTTTATGGGTTTTGGCTACAGTAAGTATTGCAGTCACTTTTTCGTCTTGGCTGATCTGAATAATATTTACTACTGGTGTGCCTTTTGATTGGCGAGAGGTTGCCGGCAATTCATAGACTTTGCTAGCAAAAATACGGCCTTTGTTAGTAAAGAAGTAGATATCATCATGAGTTCTAGCACAGACCAAATGATCCACAATATCCTCTTCTTTGGTGGTCATCCCTACAATACCTACACCACCTCTAATTTGACGACGATATGTATCAATTTCCTGACGTTTAATATAATTACTTCTACTGAGTGATACTATTACTTGTTCATCAGGAATTAAATCTTCTGCCTTGAACTGGCCAAGAGCATGGGGAACAATCTCAGTGCGACGTTTATCACCATATTTTTCAGTAACATATTTGAGATCATCTTTGATTAACCCAAGTATTTTCTCTGGATGCTCCAACAGGTCTTTAAGATAGGCAATGCGAGCAATCAGTTCATTATATTCGTCCTCAATCTTCTTGCGTTCAAGAGCAGCCAAAGCAGACAAACGCATGTCAAGAATCGCATCAGCCTGCCGTTCAGAGAGGCTAAATTTAGCTATTAAATTCTTCTTTGCCTCATCACGATTAGCCGAGGCTCTAATAGTATTAATAACCTCATCAATATGGTCAAGAGCAATGCGTAATCCTTCAAGAATATGAGCCCTATCTTCTGCTTTTCGAAGTTCATACTTAGTACGACGTTCGATCACAATTTTACGATGATCGATATAGTGACCAAAAACATCTTTAAGAGTCATAACAACTGGCTCTAGATCAGGAGTAAGAGCTAGCATATTTACATGAAATGCTGTTTGTAGCGGAGTCAATTCAAACAAACGGTTTAATATTTTCTTTGGGTATGCACTGCTTTTTAACTCGATCACAACACGAACGCCATTACGATCTGACTCATCGCGAAGATCAGAGATGCCCTCGATCTTTTTCTCTTTAACTAGATCAGCAATTTTTTCTATTAATGTTGATTTGTTGACTTGATAGGGTATTTCGTTGACAACAATACGAAAGCCGCGCTTAGTCTCTTCAATATCAGCTTTAGCCCTCATCATTATGCGACCCTTACCGGTTGCATAAGCCATCTTGATGTCTTCAATATTATAGATAATACCACCGGTCGGAAAGTCAGGGCCTTTAACATGCTTCATCAAGTCATCAACTGTCGCCTCAGGATTGTCAATCAACTCAATAACACCATCACAAAGCTCATTTAGATTATGAGGTGGGATGTTTGTTGCCATACCGACAGCGATACCAACAGTACCATTCAAAAGTAAATTTGGAACCCTGGCCGGTAGAACAACTGGTTCTTGGGTCGAGCCATCGTAGTTATCGGCCCAATTGACAGTATCTTTATCGATGTCTATAAGCATTTCTTCGGCAATTGATGACATCCGGCACTCTGTATAACGCATAGCAGCAGCAGAGTCACCATCCATTGAACCAAAGTTTCCTTGCCCATCTACCATTGGATAGCGCATGGAAAAGTCCTGCGCCAAGCGGACAAGTGTGTCATATATAGCAGTATCACCGTGAGGGTGATAGTTACCCATAACTTCACCAACAACTTTAGCGGATTTTCTATATTTAACATTATGACGAAGTCCTGTCTCATACATGGCATATAGAACACGGCGATGAACCGGTTTTAAGCCATCACGAACATCAGGCAAAGCACGAGAAACAATCACGCTCATAGCGTAATCAAGATAAGATGTCTCCATCTCAGTCACCAATTCACGTGGCTTCATAAAACCAATCAGAGGATCATAGACGTCCTCAGTAATTGACTTATCACTCATAGAGTCAAGCTTCTGAAATGGGGAGCTAGAGCTAGAACCATCTGCCTCTCTATCTATTACCTGTTCATCAGGTAAATTGGTCTGTTGATTTTCTGCAACTTCATCCATTTCTTCTGAAACGTTCTCATTGATTGTATCTTGTTCTTCGTCCATATCGTTGTTCCTATTCTAAATATTCACTTATTCGCTATTCTTATACGACTAGGCATCCAAGTTCTGTACTGTTTTCGCCCTTGTCTGGATGAATTTCTTGCGTGGTGGAACTTGATCACCCATCAACATAGTAAAGACCGCATCGGCTTTTTCAGCGCTATCAATAGTCACCTGTAGAAGAACGCGCTTCTCAGGATTCATAGTTGTCTCCCAAAGTTGCTCTGCACTCATCTCACCCAAACCCTTGAACCGTTGTATAGTGGGCTTTGAGCCTGTTTTTTCTTTTGTTACTTCCCCTATTTCCTCATCAACCTCTTCTACAACTTCAGGTTGAGTTGACACTGCCACCTTACCACCCATCATTTTTTTGACGACTGCATCACGCTCAGCTTCAGTATAAACCCAGTGTTTTTCTTTACCTTTCGTAACGGAGAAAAGTGGAGGTTGTGCAATATAAATATGACCGTGACTAATAAGATCAGGATAATTGCGAAAGAAAAATGTCAAAAGTAATGTTCGTATATGAGCACCATCAACATCCGCATCAGTCATTATAATAATGCGATCATAGCGGAGTTTCGAATAATTTACCTCATCTCCTACTCCGACACCCATCGCTATAATAAGGGCTTTAATCTCGTCAGATGATAACATTCGATCAAGCCTAGCGCGTTCAACATTAAGAATTTTTCCACGAAGCGGCAAAATTGCCTGAAAATTACGGTCTCGGCCCTGTTTAGCAGAACCACCAGCGGAATCACCCTCAACAATATAAATTTCTGTTCTTTTTGGATCCCTTGATGAGCAATCGGCAAGCTTGCCAGGTAAGGTCATGCCTTCTAATGCACCTTTTCTGATAATCGTTTCTCTGGCAGCTCTGGCGGCCAATCTAGCCTTTGCGGATAATGAACATTTATCAATAATTTTTTTTGCCTCAGCAGGATGTTCTTCCAAATAAATTGTCAGGGCTTCTGCTGTTACCGAATCAACTACGGTTCTTACTTCCGTATTACCAAGCTTTGCTTTTGTTTGCCCCTCAAATTGTGGATCCGGAAGTTTTACCGAGAGTACGGCTGTTAGCCCTTCGCGAACATCTTCACCAGTCAATGCATCTTTCGTTAGGTTATTCTTCTTCGAAAAATCGTTCAAGGCTCTTGTTAACGCTGTTTTAAAGCCAGTTAGATGTGTACCACCCTCAGGTGTGTTAATATTGTTAGCAAATGAATATAGATGCTCTTTAAAATCGTTTGTATAAGCTAAAGAAAGTTCAACCAAGACTCCATTTTGTTGTTTTTCTATGTAAACAGGAGGTTCTGTATAAGACTCTCTATTTTTATTCAAATGACGGACATAAGAAGCAATGCCGCCTTCAAAATAGAAAGAATGTTGCTGTCGACCAGCTTTTTCGATTATTTCCTCGTCTTCATCCCCGCCAGATCTACCGGTTCTGTCTTCTTCAGCACCTTCTTCGTCATTTTTTACAGTATTGATATTAGGAATATTCTTTTTGTTATCACGCTCATCAACAATACTTATCATGACACCTTTTGTCAGGTAGGCTTGTTGTCTACAACGGTTTAGGACTGTTTGATAGGAAAACTCTGTAACTGTTGTAAAAATTTCCGAGTCAGGCATAAACGTAATGGTTGTGCCAGTGCCCTCTGCTTTTCCAATAACTTTTATATCTGCAACGGCATTGCCTTGATGAAATTCCTGAAAATAAGTTTTACCTTCACGTCTAACTTCAGCTTTTACCCAAACGCTTAAGGCATTCACAACAGAAACGCCGACACCATGCAGGCCACCAGATATTTTATAACCGCCATCACCAAATTTGCCACCAGCGTGTAGAACCGTGAGAACAGTTTCGAGAGCAGATTTACCGGTTGCCTTAACCTTATCTACAGGAATACCTCTACCATTATCGTAGACAGATACTGAGCCATCTTCTCTCAGTGTGACTATGATTTTGTCACAATAACCTGCCATCGCCTCATCTATTGAGTTATCAAGAACCTCCCAGATAAGATGATGCAACCCGTCGACACCAGTTCCACCAATATACATACCTGGTCTTTTTCTGACCGGAGCCAAGCCCTCAAGTACAGTAATATTCGACGCATCATAAGATTCAACTACTTTTTTGTTATTTTCATCTGACATTGATAACTCTCCAATTAATCACAAACAAATAATCACAACTACTGTGATTTTTCTCCTAAACTGATTTTAGCATTTTTTGCTAGAGGGTCGCAAGTCCAAAAGACAGAAATACCGCCCAGACAAGGTCAGCAGGCGGTATTTCTTTAAATACAGATTATTTGCCTATTTTCTCAGAGAGACAAATGTAAGTCTAATAAGGACACCGAAAGAGATTATTAAAAGTACAAATAGCGCAAAACTGCCAATAATTGGCACAAAAGATAGCAAGGTTGTAAGGACTACACCCAAAAGAACTGATTGCCAATTAACTTCATACTCTTGAGCTTTAGTAATACTTTTCCAAGCCCAGCTACCAGCCGCTAGAGATGTAAATGTTGATCCAAGAACCATGTAAAGAGAGTAGAATAACATCAAAACTATCGTCAGCTTAAAGGAAAGAGCGAGCAATATCAGTGACACTATTGGTAAAACGATAAAAGTAACGATACCCCAACCCATATTTAACAATGAATTTGCGTAAAACTCTTCAACAATCTTTTTGGATATCTTTGGTGCAAAATAGATGAAAATGAGCAATAGCAATAAGGATCCTATGATCTGATAAAGGGTTATCCCCCATGTCATTTTTTTTGCGTATGAGCCCCAGCTATCCAGTTGTTGATCTATTTTATTGTATTGAACTCCACCAACAATTTTTGCGCCGCTTTCAATCAATGCTTCATTTGGCGAGTAATACACGATTTTTCCTGATACCTCGGCAGTATCCTCAACAACTAGTTTATTGATATTCCTTAATAATATATCTCCTTTGACCTTTCCAGAAATCACAACGTCCCCGCCGATAGCCTTAATACTGCCGCCAACCTCGCCTTTTATATCCGTTTTGCCAGACATAAATATAAAATCGCCAGCAACTTTTGCCTTTTCGGAGATTAGAATTTCAGCCCCAGCTGCAAACAGATCTTCATTGATATTTTCACTTATAGTAATAGTCGATCCAACAACCCTAGCAGAACCGCCAATGGAATTTTTGATATTCAAGCTTGAACCGGCGGCAATCAAGTCGTCTTCAACTTTACCATTAACGTTTATAACTGAACCGGCGGCTATTAAATCTTTTTTAACATCTCCATCAACATTTATGGTCTCCCCAGCTAAATAGGCATTCTCGACATTTTGATCTTTGCTAATATTCTCTATTCCTCCGTTAACGTCATCAGCCGCCTCAAGAAAAGCAGCTCTGACAGAAACAGGTAATACAACGACCATCATGAATGCAATTGTGATTAATACTTTTTTCACTACTCTCCTTTATTTGCTATTTTTTTAGTTTCAATAATTTTTTCTATATAATCAAGAATTTCCTTTTTAAATCTATCGACTGAAAATTTCTCGGCGTGTTTTCTGATTAGGTCAGGGTTGAATTTGGAAGAGTCGAAATTGTTTACAGCCTCGATAACGCTCGCAGCGGTCTGTTCTGGAAAAAATACTCCTGTGACATTTTCAACAACAGATTCTGTTGCTCCTCCCTTACCAAAAGCAATCACTGGACGCCCACAGGCCATAGCCTCCACGGGAACGATACCAAAGTCTTCTTCTGCAGCAAAGATGAATGCTTTAGCCTCGCGGTAATACTTTTTCATATCATCATCAGAAAGATACCCCAAAAATTCAATATTATCATTAGCTATCTTCATTAATTTTTCTCTCTCTGGACCTCTTCCTATGACTTTTAAGGGTATATTGAGTTTATTGAAAGCCTCGACAACGATATCACAGCGCTTATAATCGACTAAACGGCTGACAAAAAGATAGTAGTCCTTAACATCAGTGATATCCCCAGGAGTAAATTTATTAGTATCAACCCCAGGATATATTACTGCCGCATCCCGGCCGTAGTATTTCTTAATACGCTTTGCTATATATTTAGAATTTGCAACAAACTTATCAACACGATCAGCCGCTACTCTATCCCAAAGACGCATATTGTGAATAGTAGCCTCACGAAGCCAACTAAACTTGCCTTTACGAGCTCTGGGGTCGGTATCAGGCTCCCATAAATACCTTGGAGGAGTATGACAATATGAAATATGCAAAGTATCTGGCTTAGTTATAATCCCTTTGGCAGCAACAGTGGTACTCGATATAACAAGATCATACTCAGATAAGTCAAATTGTTCAAAAGCAAACGGCGTTAGGGGAACTAATAATTCTCTTTTACTTTTCATCATTGGAACATTTTGCAAAAAAGATGTTCTAACATCAAATTTTTTGAATGGTTTTGCTTTTTCCGGATCGAACACCGCCGTATAAATAGGTGCTTTAGGAAAAAGCTCTTTTAGTGCGAGAAGAACTCTTTCAGCGCCTGCCACATTTGTAATCCACTCATGAACGAGAGCGATATTCAAACTTTCCGTTGAAGATTTCATAAATAACCAGCCATATCGTCTTAATAATAATTTTGAAGTCTAACCACAAAGACCAGTTCTCTATGTAATAGATATCATATCTTACCCTATCTTTTATTGAAGTATCCCCTTTTAATCCATTCACTTGAGCCCATCCTGTTAGTCCTGATTTTACCTTGTGTCGTCTGAAATATTCAGGAATTTCTTTTTCAAATTTTTCAACCAGTTTTGGTAGCTCTGGCCTTGGACCGACAAAGCTCATATCTCCTTTTATTATATTCCAAAGCTGTGGCAATTCGTCCAAATTGGTTTTTCGTAGTATTTTACCTACAGGCGTTATTCTAGTATTTTCATCTTCTTTAGTAGTCCAATAGACTCCGCCCTTAAAATCACACTGGTCATAATACATCGAGCGAAACTTATAAAAATTGAATACTTTATCATCCCGACCAACACGTTGATGCAGATACATCACAGGGCCCTTAGAAGAAAGCTTTATAATTATTGCGATAATTATAAATAACGGCGAAAGGATAATTAAGGCAATTAGGCCGAGAGCTATGTCTAAAATTCTTTTGATAATTCTTCCCCAACCGTCTAGTGGGATAGATTTTAATTCCATTACAGGCATAGACCCTATTAATCCTGGTTTAAAATTAGCCGACATAAGAGCAAAGACATCTGGAATATATTTAAACCCAGCTTTTAGGTCATAACAACTCTCGATGATATCAATCATTTTAGTTTCACTTATCTTGCTTTCAGTTAGAATAACTTCATCAATCCCATACTTCTTGATAATCATCGGAAGATTATCAAGATCACCGACAACTTTAAGACCCGTAGAAAGATGATCCTCTTCTCCTAGAACACCGACAACATGGAACCCGGAGTAAGTACGCGAAAGCTCGTAATTGATTTCTTTGGAAACAATGTTATTGCCAATAATTAATACATTCCTTACGCCCAAACCCATTTTTAACAAATATTTTCTTACTAATCTCAATGATAAACGCCCCGTCATGAGAGCTACAACGCTGATGATCCAGATGAATCCTAAAATTAATCTAGAAAAGAATAGTGTCTTGGTGAAAAAAATTATCATGATAAAAAATAAGATAGCTGCAGATGTAGCAATGGCTATTCTATATAACTCAAACAAAAAACCAGTCGTGTTTTTTATTGAATACAGCCCATTGGCAGCAAAAATTAGTATCCATACGGGAATCAAAAATAGTGCGTATCTCAAATAATCATCAACGCCAATGTTGTTGAAATCAGGTACTGATTCTAGCCCCATTCGCAAATAATAGGAGGCGACAAAAGCGAACACCATCATGGCTGCGTCAACGGGCACTTGTAGAAAGGCAAAAAACAATTCTGATCTTTTCATAATATATAAAATATAATACTTCTGCCGACTTTTTTCAATTCTCCACAAAAATGCCCCCGATGTACGGGGACACTCTTGCGTTTATCAAAAACAAAAATTTATTCGAAAACTATTTAGCAGCGCCAATTCTGAAAACTTTTGTGCCACAAACTGGACACTCACCTGATGTTGCTGGCTTACCATTTTTCATAGTAATTGATTGAGGATTTTTGATCTCAACCTTAGCCTTGCATTTTACGCAATATGCTTCCATTCTAATTCACCTCCTTCCGTATATATTGGCGCCTCTACTTTCAGCTCACAGAAGGAGACAGAAAATATTGATAGCCTTATAATCGATTACTTAATTAATATTTTATTCGTGTCTAAGCTCAACTGTCAACAAATATGTGCTCGAAATTAAATAATCTATAATTAACGATCCGTAATCATATAAAATAGTAAATGCTGAAGCTGTTAATTTTATCTTGTCAAACGCACTTGCTGAAATTTTAAATTTTAAATTTTAAATTAATAACACGGGTTATCCCCAAGCAATTACCATTAATTGCGCTGCTTTTGCAATCCGAATAACAACATCGCACAGATAACAAGAACTATTATTTAAAAAATGTCCCAATTTCTTGGGACATTCCTTAAGAGACCTTTATAATACTATTCGTTAAATCCTACTATTTTTGCAAGCTCGGAGAAAGATTTATAGCCACCGTATTGCTGACCTTGATAAACCCACGTTGGGTATCCTTCTATTCCATTTGCCACACATTCGTCTGGATTTGCATTTGGACCCTTCTCATCGCACTCAACATAGTCAACATATTTGAAGGCATCACCGAAAAGCTTTTTCTGGTCGACACAGTGCGGGCACCAATATGCACCGAACATGACCATACCCTTTTCAGCCATAAACTTTGCCAACTTTTCAATATAAGCGCTATCTTTTTTCCCTTCACTTTTTTCGTCCTGAGTCGACGCACCAGCTACTCCGCCGTCCTCGCTTTGGGTAGTTGTATTGCTATCAGCACTTTTCTTTGACTTTGCGCTTATAAAGATAAGCCCTCCAGAAACTAAGAAAACTGCTAAAAGTATGAATAGAAAAGTTTTTAAATTGTTACTCATATGCTCTCCTTGGTTTTTGCCTAAATAATTTAATACATTTATATTAGGCGATATCTGCTATTTTGTCAAAATCAGTTTGCAAATGATCCGACTAGAACATAGCTATTAGGAACAGCATCATTTTGAATCTGTTTCGAAACTATAATTTTTGAGAAATCTTTCAAGTCCTGATCCGATTCATAAAAGAGAAAAAATTCACTCTCAGTATAAATAAGTTTTCCTGTCGCAATAAATTCTTCTTTATCAACATCATTGCCAGGCTTAACAAGCCATCCCTGGTAAAACTCCGGATCCTCTACTAGCGGCAAACTTGCACTCACAGTATGCATAAACTTGCCGTTTGCATAGATCCTTTTTGTTAAACCAAACCCTTCTGTATCTATACTTCTTAAATACGCTTTGTCGGGCTCTACATTATGTACTTTCTCATCAAAGCTATCAGTCCGTATACTTGTTATTTCTGGATTATCCTGCCTATTATCTGCCTTAATTCCATAAAAGAATACAACTACAAGAATAATTATAAGGGCCATGATTGTACCGATTGCTATTTGCTTTTTTCTTCTTCCAGCCATCTATCTCCTGTTAAAAAAACTTTTAATTTTTTTAAACCACATGTCAACATATTTATTACTGTGCTGCCAAAGCTTAGCTCGAAATCTTTGCCTTCTTTTTTGAGCTATCTGTTCTTTTTTATGCTGTTTACTACTTGTTTTTGCTAAAAATCCAACCATTTGTGGCAATAATGTTGATTAATGATATTTAACAAAATAATCCTAGAATATGACAACTAAAACAATATAGAAAAGACCAAATAGAAATTATTTAATCGACAAACAGCTGACTACTACTAAAGACTGTTTATAGAGGCCATCTTGAAATCATGATGGATTTGGAGAGATCTGGATATACCTTCCGAAGCTCCTGCCATACAGCCTCAGTGACGAAAGGCACAAAAGGATGAAGAAGGATTAGGGATTCAGAGAGGATTTTTATCAATATTTTTTTAGTATTATCCTTGAACTTCTCATCTGCAATTTGTTCTTTTGCTTTTTCTATATAGATGTCACAAAATGTATGCCAGAAAAATTCATACAATTCCTCTCCTGCTTGAGAGAATCTGAACTTGTCTAATTTCTCCGTGACGGACTTTTTAACATTTTCTAAATCCTTTAGTATAGCTTTGTCTTGATTAGTTAGAGTTGCTTTGTTTATGTCTAAACTATCTAACCTTGCTGCACCAATTTCACCGGTTCTTAAATCCCCATTTGAAACTTGCAGCAGAACAAACCGGGAAGCGTTCCATATTTTATTAGAGAAATTACGATAGCCCTTAATCTTTGACTCCCCTACTGCTAAATCTTGACCAGGAGCTGAACCGACTACAAGCGCCATCCTAAGAGCATCCGTGCCATATTTTGGAATAATATCGAGAGGGTCTAAAACATTGCCAAGAGATTTGCTCATTTTCCTATTCTTTTCATCGCGAACTAGGCCGTGAAAATAAACAGTTTCAAAAGGTACCTTGCCGGTAAATTCGAGACCAAAAGTAGCCATTCTAGCTACCCAGAAAGGCAAAATATCATAACCAGTTTCCATTACTGTTGTGGAATAAAAATAGTTGTAGTCCTTTGTCTCCCCTGGCCAACCAAGGGTTGAAAAAGGCCACAAGGCAGAGGAAAACCAAGTATCGAGCACATCTTGATCCTGTTTCCAATCCTTACCATCGGGAGCTTCCATGCCGCAATAGATCTCATCACCCCTATACCAAACTGGGATCTGATGACCCCACCAAATTTGACGAGACACGCACCAGTCGCGAATATTTTCCATCCATTGGATATACAACTTTTTGAAACGATCAGGAATTATATCCATTTTTCCATCTTCAACAACTTTCTTTGCCCTATTGGCAAGATCTTTCATCTTAACAAACCATTGCTTCGATGGAATCGGCTCGATAGTTCCTCCACAACGATAGCAAGTCGGAAGACTGTTATCATATTCGTCTACATGATCAATTAATCCCAGCTTGTCCATGTCCGCCACTATGGCTTCTCTGGCCTCAGAGGTCTTCATTCCGGCATATTTACCAGTATTAGCCATCATACGACCATTTTCATCGATTATCTGCTTCATTGAAAGGTTATGACGTTGAGCAATTTCGTAGTCCGCGAAGCTATGTGCGGGAGTGACTTTTACCGCACCACTACCAAACGCGGGATCAACCGCATTGTCAGCAACCACTATGACCTCAAATTCACCTAAAACTCCCGGAATCATATACTTTTTGCCAACCATATCAAGGTATCTTTTATCTTTTGGATTGACCGCAACTGCAGTATCACCTAATTTAGTTTCAGGACGAGTAGTCGCCAATACAAAGGGACCATATTTGATCCAATATAATTTTGATTTCTGTTCTTGATATTCGACTTCATCATCAGCAATAGCTGTACGACAACGAGGACACCAGTTCACAACTCTAAGCCCCTGATATATCAGCTCTTTTTTATAGAGATCAACAAAGGCTTTACGAACAGCGAAACTAAGGCCTTCATCAAGCGTAAATCTCTCTCTTGACCAGTCACAAGAAGCGCCCATACGACGGAGTTGTCTAGTAATAGTACCTCCGTACTCTTCTTTCCATTTCCACACTTCTTCAATGAATTTTTCACGGCCAAGCTCTCGCTTGTCGATTCCTTGTTTCTTAAGCATTTTATCGACTACAGTTTGAGTGGCAATACCTGCATGATCTGTTCCTGGCAGCCAAAGAGTTGGTTCGCCTTTCAAGCGATGATATCGGATCATTATATCTTGCAATGTAATAAACAACGAGTGGCCAACATGTAACTTACCTGTTACATTCGGCGGTGGCATAGAGATAACAAAAGGCTTACCGTCAATTTCTCTGTCATATTCTGGCTTTTTGCCCATATTTATTTCAGGCTTAAAATAACCAGAGTCTTCCCAGTGCTTATAGATGGGTTCTTCAAATTGTTGATGGTCGTAGGCTTTTGCAATTTCTTTCATATTATTTTTATAGCATAACTTGATTAATTTTTCTAATATAAAAATGCAATAGGCTCGGTCCATCGTGGACAGAGCCTATGCGGCCATTAGTTCAGCTTGCCGGATTTCTGCAAGCTCCAGTACTTCATCCAGCAACTGATTGTATGTCGACCGGAAATCTTCCGGAACTAATACTTCACAGTTTCTGATAGTCTGCTGGAAGATCTTCTGTGTCTGGTCAATCTTGGCTAGCTCTTTCTTCTCCGGACCGTTGTAAAAGTCCGAATGGAAATGCCAGCGATCAATTAATTTGACGACTACAATCTCCCAGTTGACTGAGGATGCAACTTCGATCCTATTGAAGTACACTTCGTCAGACATCCAGTCGCATTGTGTCAAGGCTATTACGCCGTTGGTGATGATCGCCCCATGGACGACTCCAAACAAACAGTACAGGTCCCACGATGTGACATTGAGGTTGTCCTCCAACACATCGTGCAACCAGGCAATCGCTATAGCGTTTGCTGACAGTTTTAGCTCGCATGCTTTGAGTGCAAGTGCTCTTGAGTGCTCAATGGCTGGTGTGCCATCACGCCGCAATATGCCTTGCAACTTCTCAGTAGCGAAATCCTCTGCTTTTTGAATCCTTCGCAGGTCTTCTTCGGAGAATCTCCGAAGAGCGAGCACTGAGAGATATTCTAATGCAGAAACGTGTACCAACATTGCTCCCATTCTCCGGAGTCCTCCTTTCGTTAGATTGTGAGTGTACAGGATACAAAAAAGGGCCCCAGAGGGGTCCTATCTATTTGGAGTTCTTCAAAGACACACTTAGCCCGCAACTTGCGTTTGGGTCTAAATTTTGTCCATAACGTATCCATGCATAAATTCTACAGAAGCAATTAAAGGGTGTCAAATGTCAACTTAGCGGATAAGTCAAAGCCCGCAGCAGGAGCATTTTTCTCTGAGATATTTGCGGAAATAAATTAAGATTTCGAAATTGTCTAGATATTTTTAGAGAGATATTCTTTTGTCACTCGCTTTTTGAATATTGTCATAGGTTTTAGGCGTTAGCATTTCTGGTGTTAGTTCATCGATTTCAAACCATTTAACTTCTTCGGTACCGTCAAGTGCAAATGGCTCACCGGCAACATGCTCTGATACAAACATCAGATATAATTTTGCCTCGTCTCCTTTTATAAGACAATTGCTAGCAAGATAAAAGAGAGGTTCTATCTCTATCCCTATCTCTTCCTTCACCTCTCTTTTTAAATTGTTCTCGATAATTTCACCTTCACAGGCTTCCACATCTATCTTGCCTCCAGGCACACACCAAAGTCCGGGATATACATCCTCGTCCATACTTCTTTTTCCCAAAAGAACCTGTCCTTTTCTATTAAAAATTATTGTACTGACATTCACTGAATCAAAACTGTGCCTCATATACTCCTTTTATTACTTTTTCAAATTATGGTGTGGGGCGTCCTGCCCCACACTCTGCCCGCACTAATGCAATAGAGGTTCCACTACCGCAGATATTTCTTCGTGGATAACCTCAAGCTCATTGTCGCCGTTCAAAGGGATTGTTCTGCCTAAAATTTCTTCTGGCAGCTCCCTAGAAACAGAGACATGGAGTTGGAAATGCTGTTCGATAATGCCCTTTCGGAACTGATACTTTGGATCATCATGATCCAACCGTGCCAGAAGTACCTCTTGGGGCACATGGAAATTGAACAGCACTGTGGGTAGCACCTCTTCCCAGTCAATGTCTTGTGGCTCGCCTCCGACAGTATACAGGCTGTTTAAACCGTTATACTCTCCGGCTTGCCGCATAACCATAATTCTGGAAATAATGCTCCGATCGATAAGTAAGACTCCGCTTTTACGCCCTGAATCTTTCAGCATTTGAGGGAATGTTATTCCCTGCCAGCAAATTAATTCATGCGCTAAGCGACACGCTGCTTCATTCCATTTATCGAACCAGCGCGTTGTCCCTTCGCTGCCCTTTAGACAGCTTTTGAAGCCTTGCCACCAGAGGTCTTCTGGATCACCTGGTGTCAATCCCAAGCCATCCCTCGAACCGTCGCCTCTGATGATCACGGAAAAAACATCCATCTCGCGAAGGCGAGACTGCAGCAATGCTGCCTGGGTGCCTTTACCGCATCGATTCAAACCGTCAAACGCCACAGTAACCGGCATCTTTCAGCTCCCCCTCGTACTTGGATTTGATTGTCAAACTACAGTTTAACTTCCATATATGGGAATCTGCCTAAATTTTCCTTGGCAGAACAGCGATATAGGGTAGACATAACTAAATTAGTGAGCTTGTGTTTTAACACATCATTCTCACTCTCATTTCCTTGTAACCAATCTTTTGTGCACCTTTCCCTGGCTTCCTCATTATGGCCCATGTGCGTTCTCCTATTGATACGGCTCCGGTTGGAGACCTGAATTTTTTCGAACGACTTGCCACCGATAATACCAGAATTCCTGAATATATAAATATCGAAGTGGTCTAAACCGCCAGGTTCAATCTCTTTCTTTGAATAACTGCTATCTTTGATTTCATAAGATTGATAACTATGAACTTGTATATTGAGTATCGGACCAATCTGGATATTTATTCTCTCATGCCTTACCCTGCCATTACCTTTATAAACATCCTTGGCCAATTCAGAACTAGCCCGTCGAGAAAATCCACTGTGCAACATATTCAGATTTACAGAAGTGACTACTTTGCCCTCTCTTTTGAATTGCATAAATGAGTAAGAATCTAGTTCACCCATTTTGGAAAAATCTTTCTCTGGCAATCCTGGTAACTCTTTTTCAAAAAGTTTTTCATAGCTTTCATTAAGTTGAAAGAGTTGATCTTGAGGTTTAACTGTCTTGTGAATAGCATCGAAACAATCCGGCTTTTTGTCTGGTAATAAATTGTTAAGAGCTACTATCCAACTCATGAAATCAACAAAATGATAGCCACTATGTAAAACCTTACCATACCCATAATTAAAAGGATGATTATCCCTAGTAATGTATTCTATTGGCATATTCCATTGACCATCACAATGATAAATATCCATATGCGTAACCGGAATACCATATTTTAATATGGTATCTTTAAGTAATTCCCTGATAAAGATATATCCACCGTGATATCTCCTCTGAGATTGGATTACTAGAGGAACATCATTTTGAATAGACATATCTCTCAGATGCTTATATTCTTTATAGATTTGCTGGGCAAGGCGATCATCGAAACATGCATTTTTTATGGCCGTAACTGGCTTATCCATTAGAACTGGCAACTTCTGTTTCAAAAAAAATTCCGCATATGCGACATGAGATTTTGGTTCTGTAGATATTATTGCTTTATTGATTTTATTTTTTTTGAGGAGACGTGCAATATTTTTCTTGTCTTCTCCGGAAAGACGCCTAAGATCTTTGTTTTTATCCGGTACAAAATATAGATCACATTTGATTTTATGCTCTCTTAGAAATTTCCTAACACTTTCCTCAGAAGACTGTATATCTATTACTAATTTTGGTTGAATTTCATAATTTGCGAGAACCCTAATATAGATACGTTTGGCATGAGGTCCAAGTCCAGCTATAGCAACTCTTTGATTATTGGCATTCATTTTTTGATTCTTGCTTGGATTTTAAATTCTATATTTTGTCCTATAAAAAGATGATCCCCTAACAACATTTTACTTGTCTGGGAGATATTTTTCTTTCTATAAAGCTTGTTTCATATGATGATATTCTAAGCAATTTGTTTTGTCAAATTGGCTTTACTGTAATGCAGAACTAAAAAATTTAAAGCCCACAACAGGAGCATTCTTCTTTGAGGTATTTGCGATATTCAGGCACTGAATATGAGAATTTTGAATCATCTTGCTCTCTCATAATTGAGAAAAAAAATCTTTATTGATATAATAATGATTCGAATAATTTTTTATAATGGAACAGTCACACCAATTCAAAATCAAAAGAGATAAATATCTGGCTGCCAGAGGCGGCACTGCTAAGATTACCCGCGTCAGGTGCGCTAAATGTGGAAAAAAGATATTTTTATACCAGAAAGATGGTCCTGGTTGGCTCAAACGTTGTTATATAAACCGGATAATATCCGATAGTTTTAATAGTTCCAATGAACATGACGAATCAACCCTGAAAAATCTAACTTGTGATTGCGGAGAATTAATCGGTACACCGATGCAGCACAAGGACGGACGCTTGGCTTTTAAACTTGTCCGCGGCAGCTTTAAAAGAACTAATATCAAGACCCCCCACAGCACTTAGGCTATAGGGGGTCAGGGCATTTACAGCGAATTTTGAAAGGCAGTATAGATAAATCTCGCAATATTGACCGCGGCACCATCACGCCGCAATATGCCTTGCAACTTCTCAGTAGCGAAATCCTCTGCTTTTTGAATCCTTCGCAGGTCTTCTTCGGAGAATCTCCGAAGAGCGAGCACTGAGAGATATTCTAATGCAGAAACGTGTACCAACATTGCTCCCATTCTCCGGAGTCCTCCTTTCGTTAGATTGTGAGTGTACAGGATACAAAAAAGGGCCCCAGAGGGGTCCTATCTATTTGGAGTTCTTCAAAGACACACTTAGCCCGCAACTTGCGTTTGGGTCTAAATTTTGTCCATAACGTATCCATGCATAAATTCTACAGAAGCAATTAAAGGGTGTCAAATGTCAACTTAGCGGATAAGTCAAAGCCCGCAGCAGGAGCATTCTTCTCTGAGGTATTTGCGAAATTCGGGCACTGAATATGAAAAATCTTCTATCATTTCTTTTGATCCGGCAAAAAATCCGTTTCTATGATGATTAAATGCGAGCATCCAGGTAAAATTTTCATCAAAGAAATAGATGTCATCGTAGTTATGTCTGCTAATACCCCTAATTTCATTAACATTTAGGCCAATGGCACTGTGACCAACATTGCCGAAGGGATCCCAATTACCAGCGCCGTATATATTTACAAAGCCCTGTGTTTTCAAAAAGTTTGCTAATTTATCTAAATAATCATAATTACCAATACCGTATACACCACCATCACTATCCTTTACCGCACCACTAATACTAATCGCGGAATCAAATATCTTCTTGGCTTCTTTTTCATCCCAAAATAAAAATGGGAGCTCGCAAGAATTGCTTGCATAGAATTTGAAGAATCTGAATGGCTTTGAATTGAGATATTTATCCATCTTCTCAAACTGATCGCATTGGAAAAGTGATAATAATTTGATTAATATCTCCCGAGATTTTTCTTTGGATAAAATTTTCATAAGTAAATTATACATAAACATCAAACAAAAATCAGCGTGTGATTTTTTGTCAACACGCTGATTTGTTATCAGCGGTTATACAGTGAACAAACCGCTATCCTGATCCATCTGCACATTTTTTACAAACAGGGTGGATCAGGAGGGATAGAAAAGTGCTAACATCTAGTTGACTAATACGTGCAATAAAATAGTCAGTGATGTTCTGCCGGAATACACAACCAGACGGTTGGATTGGCAAGAGCAGCCGGAATCTGCCCAAAATAAAAATCAGTCCTTGAGGATTGATTGATTATTGTGATGTTGCCACATCACTTTCTAGCAAGATAAATGCACGACCATGATTAGCTAGGTCCGCTATAAACTATAAGAGTATGGCGAACTGATATAGTTTAGCTGCGATCACATAGATTGTCAAAAGAAAAACTGTGGATTAGTCTATACTATCAGTTTCTGTCTAGCCAACATAGCTTTAACGTTTTCCCACGGCTCATCTTTAGTATATATAGCTTTGAGATAGTTTTCGTAATTCAATTCAGTTAATAGATATTCATAAAGAGTTTTATCATTCTTCTTGATGAATTTTATTGTATTGACTATATTTGCATCACCCTTGATTTTCTTAGCAAAAGATTCCTCGTCGACATCAGGATTTTCCTTTTTTAGGTATGTAAGAATTAAGTCTCTTGTGATGCTTGGAGGGCCAAGTTTGCCCGTAGCTATTATATAGTCTTTGCCAGACAGTCTTTTCATAATATTAAGATATTTAACCAAACGCCAATGGTCTAGGTGATTTTGCGTAATAATAGCACCATTGAGACTGCCTATCGTGTCATAAACACAGTGATTATGGAAGCTTTTATCGCCACCAATAATTTTCATAACTTTATCAATGATCGTGTCTACTGTTGTAAAACCCATATAACATGTGAGGAGCGCTAGTTCATTGTATGTATAAAAACCACTTTCACCACCATCTATAAGGATAAGGTTACTGCCATCAAATTTTTCTTTAACAATATCTTTTCGAAAAATTGACAAGCCTGGTTTAATTTCCGACACTTTTACTCTATGGCCAAAAGACCTGGACATAAGGGTCAGCATTGCCGTCGAAACACCGGCAAAAGCAGCCTTGTTTATGATCGGGAGATCTTCTATTCTGTCCCCATGAGTAAAAGGAATATCAAAGCCTAGTCCACCAGAACCAGTTGTCCCCATCTGAATGAAATGTATCGGATGTGAGATCTTACTAAATATCTGATACAAACTATAGTAAAACTTAACAAGCTTTTTATAGTTTGCCTCAGGGTTATCTGAAAAAATAGTGGCTATATTTATTGAATTAACGATTAGTCTTGGCTCATGTTCAATTATTAACTTCTCAAGGCTTGAGACACTTAGCGCATCGGATACATAATATTTCACACTTCCATTTTTTTCCTTAGGCTCTCTTCTGTCCACAACAAACACGTCAAAATTCTTTGTAAGTTCTTGGGCTAGTGACCCACCTATTAAGCCTAGTCCCCCCAGGACAAGCGCTGCCTCTTTATTATTGTGGCTCATAATTTAATATGCTATATTAGAATCATGAAAAGTATCTTTAATAACTATACAACATTAAAACCATATTTTAAAGACCAAGCAATTGGACAGATTAACAATTCAAGCAATCCTTTTTTTGAGGCTCTTAAAATTTATGACGTTGATTTTTCTTTAAATTATCTAAAAAATACTGACCCTAAAGAGATCGAGAAATATTCGAAAGAAATATACTCAGAGCTTGAGGCCGAAATAAAAAATAGTGTCCCCGCCTATAAGCAATTTTCAGCAAACAAATCGAACCGTTTTATAGACAAAAAAAATTACCTGCACGAATATCCTATTTCAGAACTACTTCCCGGCAATTATATGGACTCCATTAAGATGGTTTCTGTCAGTTCTGGTTCAAGCGGAAAACCGTATTTTTGGCCTAGAGGCAATTACTTGGAGCTAGAAACAACGATTATTTATGAGATGATCTTGAAGGATTTTTTTCACATAGACAAGAAAAGAACATTAATAGTCGATGCCTATTCAATGGGTATGTATGTTGCCGGTGTATTTACGCTAAATTCCTGCCTAAGAATAGCACAGAGAGGGTATGATCTTTCCGTCATAACTCCAGGTATTTCCATGGACAGCATTTTAAGAATTATTAGCGAAATAGGAAACAACTATGAGCAAATAGTGATCTGCGGATATCCTCCTTTTGTAAAGGATACAATTGAAGAAGGTATTTCCAGGGGATTTGACTGGGGTTCGTATAACCTTAAATTCATCTTTGGCGCAGAGGCAATAAGTGAAGATTGGCGCGAATATTTGTACAAGAAAGCAAAGATTAAAGACTACTACAATTCTAGCGTGAATACATATGGATCAGCTGACGCAGCAATTCTTGGACATGAGACCCCTATTAGCATCATGATAAAAAGACTATGTGCCAAAAATGATAAGCTGCTTGAAAAACTCTTCAATGGCAGAACGGTTTCTACTTTTGTTCAATATCATCCACATTTAAAACACTTTGAATGCGTAGACAATGAATTAATTTGCTCTACTGTCGGTGGAATGCCACTTTTAGATTATAACCTCCACGATTATGGAACTATCTATAGCTTCCATGAAATGATTAATTTATTTAAAAATGAAGGTATAGATATTTTAGAAGAGGCCAAGAAACTAAATCTTCCCATATGGAAATTACCTTTCATTGTCCTCTACGGGAAATCAGACCAAACGATTACTCTCTACGGCTTGAATATCTATCCGCAGACAGTTAGAAAAGGGCTTGAAGATCAAGCTATTATAGATAAATTGACAACTAGAATGTCGATGACCACGAAGTATGATGATTTAAGAAATCAATATATTGAAATAGCCGTTGAATTGAATAAGAATATCGAACCAAATGATGAATTAAAAAAAAATGTTGGAGAAAAGATTTATTCGAATCTTCTAAAGAACAACTATGAATACAAAACTCTTGTTGAAAAAATTGGCCAAGAAAAGGCTAAGCCTAGAGTTGTATTCATGCCTTATGGATCAATTAGTAACGATAGAGGGAGTAAACAGCAATGGATCAATTTAAACCAGATATAATTAATTTTTTCTCAAAAGAAGAGCTTGATAGTATTTTGCTGAAACTCAATTCCGAAGGATATGTTTATAGCGACATATTTGAGTGCCAAGCTGAAGAATTGGTTGAACTGACATGTATAGGCAAAGAAGCTGACCTACAATTGACATTGTCAGAGTTTAAACAAGAGACCTTGGGGACATTGGTGGTCTATCCATGGAGAAAAACAGTCATAAGGGCATTAGAAGAGAATGACTTTTATACTCTTCTAACATCGCGCAACAAATATTTAATAAACCACGCCGAACAAGATAAATATCGGAATACAAATCTTGCAGTTGCCGGCCTAAGCGTTGGCAGTAATATTGTATTAGCTACTGTTATGCAAGGCGGATGCAAAAACATTAAGATTGCTGATGGTGATTCAATTTCCACATCGAATATGAATCGAATTGTAACAGAGCTACTATCCGTTAATATAAAGAAAACCATCGCTCTAGCAAGAAGAATTTATGAGATAAATCCGTATATAAATGTTCAAATTTTCTCTGATGGTATAAGTGAAGACAATATTGATGAATTTGTAAAAGATTCTGATATAGTTTTTGACGAGATAGACAGCCTGCATCTGAAGCTTCATATGCGCCTAATAGCTAAAGATAAAAAAATACCTTTAATAATGATTACCGATAATGGTGATAATGTTATGGTTGACATAGAAAGATATGACTTGAAATCTAGCTTGAAACCTTTCCACGGCTTAATATCAGAAGAAGACATCAAACTTATCAAAAATAGTCATGGCAAACTATCGCCGCAGGACCGCGTAACTCTATCTCTAAAAATTGTTCAACCCCAAAACGCCGTCAGCCGTATGCAAGACTCATTACTCGAGGTGGGCAAAACAATAAAGACATGGCCCCAGCTATCTACAGCATCAATGTTAGCAGGATCAGTAGGCTCATATATTATTAGAAATATAGCCATGAACAATCCTATTATGGACGGAAGATTACATGTTTCTATAGATGGCGCTTTAATACCAAACTATTATTCAGACGATTCCGTAAAGAAAAGAGCTGATCATACCAAAGAATTTTTGAGTAAATTAAAATAATATCTGATTGCTAATCATAGGAGGGAAATGAACGCGCTGATACTTATTCTGGGTGCAGCCCTAAATCTAGTCCTGGGCATAATTGCATTAACAAAGTCCAAAAACAAAACCCTAAGAACTTTATTTTTTTACTTGACCCTTTCACTAGTTTTATGGTCTGTTTCAAATTATTTTTCTGTGCTTGCCCAAGATTATAATACTATTTTAATTCTCATGCGATTAGTAATGGTTTTCGCTGTACTTCAGTCCGTTTTTTTCTTTCTATTTGCTCAAGCTTTCCCAGAGGGAAAACTGCCATTTAAACGTAAATTTTATTTTATTTATTCCATCGTAGTTGTTGCAACTATTGCGGTTGTGATGTCCCCTATATTCTTCCCTGGAGTTGAAATCGATGCCGTGAACAATACTAGAAGCCCAAAAGTTGGCCCTGGCATGTTACTGTTTCTAGTTACTGCAGTTGGTTCTATAGGAACAGGATTTTATTTATTAATAAAAAAATTTCTAAAGGCCGAAGGTTTTATAAGAGAACAAATAAAATTTATCTTTACTGGAGTTTCATCAATGTTCTTTTTAATGATATTCTTTAATCTCATACTCGTTTTGGTATTTAAGCTCGATAATTTTGTATACCTCGGCACATATTTCGTTCTACCATTTGTTGGATTCACAACCTATGCAATGGTAGCAAAGGGACTTTTTGATATAAAAGTAATTTTAACAGAAGCCAGTGCTATAATCGTAATTATTGCCATAGGAACTCAAACTATATTATCGAAAACGTTTAACCAATTTTTGATCAATGCAACAATCTTTTGTTTGGTTTCCATTGGTGGATATTTACTTATTAAGTCTGTCAAGCAGGAAATAAAACGTCGAGAACAAATTCAAAAACTTGCCAAAGATCTTGAGACTGCCAATGATCATCTAAAGGAAGTGGATAAATTGAAAGATGACTTTTTGTCCATGGCATCGCATGAACTCAATACCCCTATCGCTGCGATCAAGGGTTACCTTTCTATGATTTTGATCGAGGGTCTTGGTGGCAAGATCCCTGATAAAGCTCGCACTTACCTCGATAGCGTATTTCAATCCGCTACAAGGCTTGCAAATATGGTAAAAGACCTCCTAAATGTCTCCAGGATTGAGTCTGGACGAATCCATATCATCTGGGAACAAAAGCCTGTCGAGGATGTTATAAGTCAAGCAATCACTGAAGTGATGTCGAAGGCACGAGAAGCCAAACATACACTGACTTTCGAAGAGCCTAAGCACAAAATGCCACCTACTTGGTTTGACGTTACTCGTATTACTGAAGTACTTATTAATGTCATCGGAAACTCGATAAAATACACTCCCGATGGCGGCAAAATAGTCGTCAGAGTTATGAACGATGATCAAAAAATCGTTATATCGGTTGAGGATAATGGCAAGGGAATACCAAAAGATCGCCAGCAGGCAGTCTTTGAGAAATTCACTCAGGTAGATGTGCTTAAAGACGAAGTCAAGGGCACCGGACTTGGCATGTATATATCTAAGAAATTTGTTGAATTGCAAAAAGGTAAAATTTGGTTTCACTCCGATGGCGCTGACAAAGGCACAACCTTCTTTTTCTCGATGCCAATTCTAAGTAAAAAGCCTTACGACGCCCATGACGGCGAAGGCGAGGTCCTCCACTAATATGAAGGATTTCTCTTACGGCGTTGTGCCAATATTTCAAAAATATAAAGATCCAAGTACTATCTATTTTTTGTTGATAGAACAATATGGACAATTTTGGAGCTTTCCAAAGGGACATCCCGAGGTTGGCGAAACAGAAATTGAAACAGCAGAAAGAGAACTTTACGAAGAGACCGGGATAAGACCTCTCAAGATAATTACCGATACTTATTTCATAGAAAAATATAGCTGGAATGACCACGGCACAATGGTAGATAAAACTGTCAAATTTTTCCCTTGTTTTTGCGAGAACCTTGAGATCAAAATTGATGGGAAAGAAATTACTGATGCCAAATGGCTAACATATGAGAATGCACTTGAAAAGATCACCTACAAGGAAACTAGACAAATTCTAGAAGATTCAAGAAACTGGCTTTTGTCCAAAATAGGAACTAGTTAATTTTACCAACAAACTATATTTTCTTGTCAATCTCTTGCAGATCTTCTCTGACTATCATTCTGCGAAGGGAGAAAAAAGTTATAGCAAGAACAAATAGACTAATTATCTCAATCAGATAATAGTAAAATTGATTGCTAACGATCACGGACAAAATCCTTTTTAATATCGACAATAGCTTCGCATCTCTAAAAAGGTGGACATTATTAGCAAATGTCTGCATATACTCGCTAGCAAATAATTTCAACAATATCGCTATAATTGCTAACACAAATGTAGTACTGAGAGCAAAAACACCCAAGTACATTAGACCACCCTTTGGATTTTTCAAGAAAAATAGCATGCCGAATAGTAGAAGCAGCAGTGACAATCCCCCAATGATCAATAATATTGTATTTTTTTCTGACAACAATTCAAGAACTGGATTATCCTGGATGTTAAAATATTTCTCAAAATAGAACTTTGTACCATCAGTATTCTCGCTAGAAAATTTAACAGGGAAAATCTTTTCCGAGTTATTGGGATTTTCCAAGGAAGAAAAAATGTCATGCAGACCATTGTTGATAGTTATTTTAATCTTGTCAGCATTAACATTTTGATTTAGATCCTCAAAATTATTGCCTTCATTGAGCTTGAAATCAGACTTTGTAACAATCTCATTTTTTATGTAGAAAGCAATATTATCATAGAAGTTTCCATTCTCTAAAATGTTTTTTATTTTTCCCTCATTTACGAAAAAGGAAATATTTAGGAGTACGAAAAAAAGTATTGCGCTAACGATGGCAAAAACCATAAGAATCGAGCTAAAAAACTTCTTCATGATGTAATTATAACACTGGTCCAGATAAAGAAGAAGATGAAAGTACAGAGATCTTTATTTCCCTCAGTTATTGCTGAAAAGTCATTCTCTTATAGACACTTCTCGTGGCGGCAACATCTCTCTTGCAATATTCAGCGATTTCATCTGTTTTACCAGCAAGAAAATAGTCATAAACCTTTGATCCGTCTATCCCCTCTTCTTTAGGAGAAGTAATACCGAGTGCTGTAGTTAGACGATGAAGACTAACCCCTTGCGCGCCCCACTTTTCCCATTCTTTCATTGTGTCAAAAATTGGTTCCGACCTATATCTAGCAAAGCTAAGCTCACGTGATGGTCTAATATTGTGAATAATCGAACGTTTATATATGAATCTTAAATCAAATTCCATTAGATTGTGTCCAACAAACAGATTCGTATCACCAGCTAATTTCCAAAATTTCCGAAGTATTTCTTTTTCGTCACCGACTAAGCACCCAACATCGTTATCATCAATGGCATATCCAATGCACAATATTCGACCGAATTCCCCTTGAAATGAGGTGTTGCGGAAAAAAGTTTCGAAATCAGACTCAACTTTTTTGATACCGTTATTGTTTTTCTTTTTAATTTCCTCCCAGAGTTTTTTCAGGGTATCTATTTTCTCTCCATCTGCTGGAATGGTTTCAATATCGAGAAACAATCTTTTCATTTTTATCCTTATTTTATAGTCCTATATTTAATATTTTAACATTTTTCATCCCCAAAGCAAGGTACTGTGATATATAGCAAAAATCCTTATGCTTTAACCTCTATTGTTTTGGCAAGATTATCATTGAAAGGCTGAGGAGCAGCCGGTAGTGTAAGTTTTGATAGTAAAAACATAATATAAAATTTCGAAGGGAGGTGAAAGAGATGCAAAATCAAAAAGGCCAAATGTCCGTGCAGGATGCAGGACGGAAAGGTGGAGAGCGCACCAAAGAAACACACGATCATAATTTTTACCAACAGATTGGACGCAAAGGAGGAGAAACCACTAGCCGTGAACATGGCCCCGAGTTTTATGAGCAGATCGGCCACAAAGGAGGACAAAGGGTCCGCGAATTAATCAATGAAGGCAAGGAAAGCGAGAAATAGCACTTTGCAGATTTGTTAAATTTTGATTATCAAATTTCACAATAATAATTTTAAAGGAACACAATGAAAGAGCCAAAAGGTCAAATGTCCGTGCAAGAGGCAGGACGCAAGGGCGGGAGCAAAACCAGTCAAACTCATGGCAGAGAATTCTATCAGGAAATCGGCCATAAGGGTGGACAAAAAGTTAGAGATCTTATCAATCGAGGTAAATCCACAGAGAGAAGATAGACGGATAAAAATTTGAAAGGATGTTTAGATGGCAATGAAAAAAAATAGTGGCATGACAGTCCAAGAGGCAGGACGCAAGGGCGGGAGCAAAACCAGTCAAACTCATGGCAGAGAATTCTATCAGGAAATCGGCCATAAGGGTGGACAAAAAGGTGGACAGGCCACAAGCGATAAATATGGTCCAAACTTCTATCAGGAAATCGGCCATAAGGGTGGACAGAGAGTAAAAGAGCTGATAGACGAAGGAAAAAAGTCAGAGAAGTAAGGATACTATATAGATTATCTAACAAAAGCCCCAAAAGGGGCTTTTGTTATTGACATGATTTGTGTAAAATTTAATTATAATAATTAAATTACAAAACAAAAATGAATCCCAGACAATTAGAACTATTGGAACTGCTAAAGAAACCCTCCATCTGTATGCTTGCCCCAAGTTTCCCGATTGATTTTGAGTATCCTCAAATAATTGGAGCTCTTAAAAAGCTGGGATTTGACAAGGTATGCGAACTGACCTTTGGCGCCAGAATGGTAAATTATTCTTATGTGGAATATGTAAAAAGCCATCCGGATCAAAAATATTATATAACATCTCCCTGCCCTACCTGCGTATCATTGGTTAAGTCCAGATACCCAGAACTAGTCCAATATCTTGTTCCTCATGTTTCTCCAATGGCAGCAATGGCAAAGATACTTAGAAAATATTATTCTAGCCACAATATTGTGTTCGTTTCACCCTGTTTGGCAAAACAAGCACTAGAAGCACCACTCTACAAAGACATAATAAATCTTGTTATAACATTCAAGGAATTGGCACAAGTTCTTGAAGAAAAAAAAATATTGGAATCTGGTAAAGATTACCAATTTGACTCTTTCTATGAGGAAGACACAAAAATATATCCAATTTCTGGAGGCTTAGCCCAAACCGCATTATTGAAGAATTTTTTTAAAGATTCGGAGATATGCATAACAGATGAACCAAAAAATCTATTCAAGCATTTTGATGAAATAAAATCAGGCACAACTCAGTATCGTTTTTTTGATATCTTGAATTGTCCAGGAGGATGTATCGGCGGGCCTGCCTTGGCCAATACTAAACTACCTAGAGAAGAGAAAGAGAGACGGATAATGGATTACCGTCAGTTGGCAGAAAAAGAAAAAAAGAATAATGGGAATGTTGATCTGGAAAAAGACATTAATTTTGATGCAAGTTACTAGAAAATTTGATCTAGCCATATATTAATAAAGACCTGCCATCGGCAGGTCTTTATTAATTGTTTAGTAATTTTCAGAGAGAAGCTCGTAATGAGCTTGTGGGTGAGCGCAGGCCGGACAAATATGCGGAGCGTCCGTTCCTTTATGGACATAGCCACAATTTCGACAACGCCATGAAACCTCTGTGTCTCTTTTGAATACGATCCCCTTTTCTATATTTTCTTTTAGCTTCAAATAACGACCCTCATGATGTTCTTCGACTTCGCCGATTTCAGTAAATATCTTTGCGGCTTCGTCGTATCCTTCTTCTTTCGCAACTTTGGCAAACTCAGGATACATTACGGTATTTTCATATTTCTCACCTGCAGCAGCGGCGGCCAGATTTTCTACAGTACCTTTAACTACAGGAAAATCGAAGCTGTCCAAAGATGATTCTGTTGGGCCATCTAATAATTTCATCAACCTTTTAGCATGTTCCTTCTCGTTATCAGCCGTTTCTAGAAAAATTGCTGATATTTGTTCATAGCCCTCTTTTTTGGCCTGTGAGGCAAAGAAGGTATATTTATTTCTCGCCATACTTTCTCCAGCGATGGCTCGCACAATGTTTTTTGGCGTTTCCATAAAATCCTTTTTATTAAATATTATTTAGACGAAGTTAATATTAAATTATATGATATTTATTTTTTTTCGCTCTTCTTGCCATCATCGATTGCTTCTTCAACATCTTCTTCTAATAGCTTTTCCCTCGTTAATATCTCAGACATTCTCTGTTCGATATTGCCAATTCTTTTTTCAAAGTAGCTTTTGGCGATTACCCCCAGAGAGAAAATAACTAGAGGAATACTAACCATAGCATAAAAAGCAGTAACAATTTTTGATGCATTGTGCGTGGGTACAAAATCGCCATACCCTACCGACGTCATAGTCATAACAGTAAAGTAGAAAGAGTCGATAGCACTCCAACCTTCCTCAAATCTGAAATACCATACACCGAAGGCAATAATAATTAATAATACTGATAAAGCCGCTAATATGTCCGCTGTACTTTTTTTCATTTTTTCTCCATTTATTTCTATCATTATATCCAAATCATGCATCTAGCTCAAATCTGTTGACAAAAATAGCATTTTTATTTATAATTATTATGCTAAAAGTGGATGTGATGACAGCCCCACATACGCGGGGAGGAAAGTCCGGGCACCATAGAGCAAAACGCTCGTGAAAATGAGCGGGCCGTGAGGTTCGAGAATAGCGCAACAGAAAATATACCGCCTAAGTTGTTTACAACCGGTAAGGTTGAAATCGTGAGGTAAGAGCTCACGCGTTCGTATGGCAACATGCGTCCGTGGCAAGCCTCGTTTGGTGCAAGTGGAGTGGACCGATCATATCAACTTCTGCTCGAAGGATATGCAAGGTCTCCATGCTTAGATAGATTGTCATCCTTGACAGAACCCGGCTTATAATCTACTTTTAGTCTATCCCCACAATATGGCCCTTTCACTGGGCAACCAGTGGGGTAACACCTCGACTTTTGTCGGGGTGTTTTAAATATAAAACCAATTTTTAACTTGACATATGCCAACAATGCTTATATAATACTGATCAACGCAGCTACACTGCTGCACTTCCGTCTCACAAAGGAGGAACCCCTATGCGGAAGTTGATTCAGCTCGCCTTTATGGCAGCGATGTTTGTTCTTGCAGCTATTGCCTGCACGGCAGCAGAGACGGCAGAAGCCGTCGAAACTGCTACATCGCAGACAATGACCTGCGAAGGAACCTTCGGCGTGTTTTTCGCACAAATGGAGAGTGAGAATTATAGAATCGAGGAATCCTCGTTCCAAACATTCTACACTCCTCCGGTTCTGGAGACCGTCGAAACCATGCCGGCCCCAACCGCTCAAGTCCCGATACTACAAGTGCTGGGGCCGAAAGTAGTCCCCCTCTGTTGGTACTGGTGCTACTATTACACCGGTTCCTGCGAAGGGATCCCCCTCACCGAAGAGGAAATGAGGGCGATTCACGCCCCGTAACCAGTAAGACCACCTTGGCCTTGCCAAAACCGAAAATGGATTTTCGAGCCGCTGCAGGATTGCAGCGGTTTTGGCTTTTTACTCCCTTCTTATTGAAATAATCGCTTATTTAGGTTAGAATAAATCGAAATATATTCGGGGATCGTCTAATGGCAGGACAGCGGCCTTTGAAGCCGTGAATCATGGTTCGAATCCATGTCCCCGAGCCATAAAAAATGTCAAACTTTCTAGTTTGGCTTTTTTAAAACGATAAATCAAAAAATTATGAATATGTTATAATTCTGTTAGCAATTAAAAAGTAATTGGATACTAAATGAAAAATAAATCTCCAAAAAATTCTACTGAAAGCAAAAGAATAATGGAGTTAATGATTCGCAACGAACACAGTTTTATGAGATTATATCGCCGATACTCTCAGATGTTTCAAAATCATGATTTTTGGCTAAAAATCTCAAGCGAGGAAAACCGTCATGCTCAGTGGCTTGAAGCTCTAATGAAAAGTAATGACGTTTTTTCTATTAGACTTAATCTTCTACCAGAAGAATCACTTCGATTAATAAACGAGGAAATTGAAGAGGAAATTGTTTCTGAAGAATATATGACATTGGCTGAGGCACTACAAAAATCCCTGCAATTTGAAGAATCGTTTTTCGAAAAAAACTATTTCGAATTTATATCATCAGATGCTGCAAGCGTACGCCGAGTCATGGAGGATCTAAAACGCGAAACTAAAGAGCATATTGCACTAGTAAAAAAAGAGCTAGCTGAACTAATAGATAATCGGACCTAAGCGTTGATATCTTTTATATGAAAACAAAAAGCCGGCCGGGTTTGATACCCTGGCCAGCCAACAAAATTAGGTGGATTATGTGAGGACGAGGTTGATTTCGTTCCCAATGAAACATACATGTAGCGAGCGGCTATTGCCGACTCGTTCAAATGAATATTTCTTACCACCATGGCCGATATCTTCAGCAGATATCGGTCTGAAATTCTCGTCAATATGGTCTTCTATAATATTGACGATTACATCCCGATTATCAACCGTTATTCCACTAAATCGTGCTCTATATAGAGCAAATAGCGAAAATAAAAGGTCGATCTCATGTCTGGCTTTTTTGGTTTTAGGCTCTAAACGAGCTAACCCTTCGCCAGAAATCTTCTCACAGAGACTATCAAATATAATCTCGAGAGGTGTCTTTTCGACACTTTGATCTTTTTTATCTGAATTCATGGAGTCCCCCTTTGCGTCGAAACGCAATCTATTTTTTAACATAAAATAGATGTTACGTCAATAATAATTGGCAACAATTGAAATTAGTATATAATAGATACATCTAACAATTAGGAGGAACAATGGATCGAGAAGAAAAATTTTATAAGCTCAGGCGGTTTAATATCATAATGGCCATTTTGCACTTCGGACAGGGCATTGCCATGTTGCTAGTATCAAGTGGATTTAAATTACCCGTCACTGGTTCTTTTCTGAAATACGATGTAATCTCACAACAGTTACTGCCAAGCACTAGAAATTTATTTGAGCTACAAATTGGACCAGTCGTGGCATCTTTTCTATTTCTTTCTTCTTTAGCTCATTTGTTAATTTCATTACCAGGAATAAATAATTGGTACAATAAAAATTTGGCCAAAGGAGCTAATTATGCCCGATGGATTGAATATTCCTTTAGCTCGTCAATAATGATTCTAGTTATTGCAATGCTTGTAGGCATTTATGATATCTCAGCGTTAATTGCAATTATTATTTTAAATGCGACCATGATTCTATTTGGTTGGATGATGGAGCTTCATAATCAATCAACGACAAAGGCAAATTGGACATCATTTATATTCGGCTGTATCGCTGGTATCGGTCCATGGATTGCGATTGGTATATATTTGTGGAATCCAGGTAGTGCAGATAAGGCACCAAATTTTGTCTATTGGATTTACTTCTCTATATTTTTATTCTTCAATAGCTTTGCCATAAACCAAGTATTGCAGTATAAGAAGCTCGGCAAATGGAGTGATTATCTATATGGTGAGCGCGCCTATATTATCTTAAGCCTAGTGGCAAAATCGCTATTAGCCTGGCAAGTTTTTGCAGGAACCTTGAGACCATAAGCAATATTTATCTTGCATCATAAAAAAACAAACGGCATATGCGCCGTTTGTTTTTTTATTCTGATAGATATTTTGTCAATTTTTGTAGAGCAATCTTTCTCATAGAGAAATTTTCATATTCATCGTGCGTCATTTCGGCCAATGTTTTATCGCTACCATCAGGAATAAAAACTGGACTCCAGCCAAAATCATTCTCTCCTCTCGGGTGAGCCGCGATTTTGCCTGTGATCTCACCTGTGAATATTTGTAAATTATTGCCGTCAAAATAACTGTAGGCGACTTTAGCAGTAGCTGACCTATCTTTATTATAATGATTTATAAGACGACAGAGACCAGCATTACCCAATTGCTCGAGAAACCAACGAATTAATGGCCCAGGAAGGCCGTTGAGGGCAGTATAAACGAGCGAGACATCCTCCACTAAAACTGGGCTTTTGATAATCTCATACGCTTGCTTTGCTTTCTTTTCTACTATCTCTTCTAGGTTGAGGGATTGTATCTCTTCGAGATCTAGCTTGACATGGTCAACTGATACTTTTAGAAACCGTCTAAGTTGCTCTACTTTTGATTTATTTCCAGTAATGAATGTAATTTTCATTTTTTCCTTATCTAACTTGCTTTGGCCTTAGCTCTTCTGCCTCTTCTTCTATTTTTTTGATATTAATTGCAGCAGTAACTATTTTGGACCTTGATTCGTCTTTTACTAAATCATTAAAACCACGCAAAACTTCATCAAAATCACAAAATTTATCGGCGGCGAAAAGTGCTCTTGGAAATTCAACGTCCTCCCAGGTTTTTAGATCTGCTTCATTATGCTGCAGGCGAACTTCTAATTTACCTAGCGCTTTTACTACTCTCGCCTCGTAAGTTTCGGTGTCCTCGTACTCCCGCCAAAGATTATAAAGTTCCTGTCCGATATCATCACCTGCTACCTTTATAAAATTCTTGGCCGCCTTTTCTTCAAGCTCTTTTTTTTCATCTTCTTTACTAGTATCAAATGCTGGAGTATCTTTAACTTCAGCCTCAACTAGGTCATGAACAATGGCAATTTTCAGGGCTTTTTCTACATTGAACCCCTCATTTAGATATGACTTAAATAGAATAACCATTAGCGCCATTCGCCAGCTATGTTCAGCAACACTCTCCTGCCGTCCGTCAGAAAGCCAACTATGACGAAGTTCGTATTTTAGCTTCTCAGCTAAGTGCAAAAGATTTAATATATTTTTAAAATCATTCATTTTTTGCTATTGCCTCTTTTACTATTTTAAGTAATATATCGTGTGTTTTGCCATTTGATATAACAGCCCCTTTAATATCTTGGTCGTAACGTTGCTCCTGACCAAATAGATCTGTTACCTTGCCGCCAGCCTCCTCTACAATCACCTTGACCGCTGCAATGTCCCACTCGGTATAGCCGGCAAATATTGCGCCCACGAACTCTCCTGCTGCCACTAAAGCGCAAGGGTAAGTAATGCAAGCATAGTGGACAAGAAGAGCATCGGTAGAATATACTTCCCTCTCAAGAGCAGGAGCGTAATATCTGGCAGTTGACCAACTTTCTATATCAACGGCACTGTCCTTTAGTGTTTCTCGATCTGATACTTTGATAGCCTTGCCATCTAATGTAGCACCATGGCCTTTCTCGGCGTAGAAAAGTTTGTCTAAAATTGGGTCATATAAAACACCCATTATTGGCTCACCATTTTTAACTAATGCCAATGAGAACATAAAAACTGGCAACCCATGCGAAAAAGGAATTGTTCCATCAATTGGATCGCAAACCCAGAGAAATTCAGATTTCTGTTCATGATAGCTCTCCTCTTCTCCTCTGATATTGTGATCAGGAAAATACTTCTTGACTGATTCTATCACAAGACTATTTACCCCTTTATCCGTTTTTGTTACAGGGCCATCGATACCTTTCCAGCCCTTTTCCATACCAATTGTAAAATTTGATTTGATTATTTTTCCGGCTTCTTTCGCCAACTCGACTGCAAAATCCTTGTATTTCACTTTTACTCCCTAATTTTTAAATCAATTACTTGTTGCTTATACTTTTCAAAAAATGCTGAATTTTCGTCTCTGACAAAATCTTTTAACTCTAAAAAGAGAGAGTCGAAAATCTCTTTAGATTCTATCAAATTTAAAATATGGTTTCTTATAATCGGTATCTTTTTGATTCCGACCAAGACGGCCCAATCAAGCTTTTCATCAATGCACATCTGCCAGCGTTTTGGAGTAAGAAAATCTAGCTTATCAGCATCTTTTAAGATTTTTCCCTCTAGTGTAGTCGGGGTGATTCCTTCGCTATTACTATGCTCTCGTATAGCACAACAAATTTTGCTAATTGTGTCAGAATCAATACCAATTTTATTCAGCTCTTTGGCTGCTATCTCGGCGCTTTTAGCTGCATGACCTTCATCTGTATTGAGTCTCCCCGTATCGTGCCACCATGCAGCTAAATCAAGAATATCTTTGTTTGCCTCGGGATAATGTTTGGCAATTTGTTCTGAATAAATCAGCACTTGCTCAATATGGGACTTACTGTGGGCCACATCTTTCATCTGGCTTATTATTTCTTGAGCTCTCGAAATTGCAAGATCTTTTATTTCATTAGCCATACTTATATTTATTATTTAATGAAGTTTTCCGCCAAGAGGAACTTCCTTCTCAGGAATAATTAGGATTGCATTGCCCTTTTCATCGGTAAAACCTAGCGTCAATACTTCTGAAATAGCAGGGCCAATCTGTCTTGGTGGGAAATTTACAACACAACAAACTTGTCGACCCAATATCTCTTCTTTCTTGTAATTTTGAGGATATCTTCCGCATGATTTTTTCACCCCTATTTCCGAACCAAAATCAATCTTCATTTTATAACTAGGAATTTTTGCCTCCGGAAAGTCATCTATTTCGATAACTTTCCCCACTCGGATATCTACTTTTTCAAAATATTCAAATGTGATCATAGTAATAGCCTTTCTTATGCAACTTATGATAGCATATTTTATGATTGTTGTTTCATTAAATTATCAGTTTTGATATCATATTGCTATAAATAATATTTGGAGGAGCATGGATCACATTGACATCTTAAAACTTGTTTGGCCAATTATCGTGCTTCAAATTGGTTTACAAATTTACGCAATAGTTGATGTGCTAAAAAAGAAGAAGACCAAGAATCTTTCTCCCGCCATTTGGATTGTTATCATAATAATTGGCGAGATCATCGGGCCTGTCGCCTATCTTCTAGCCGGACGAAGCGAGGATTAGAAATGTCTGCAATAAAGATCCAAAGTCTAACCAAGAAATTCAATAATTTCACTGCAGTTTCTGGATTATCATTTGATGTTGCCGAGAATAGAGTTATGGGTTTTTTGGGACCAAACGGTGCCGGCAAGACAACGACCATACGGATACTGGTCGGCTTATCCAAACCCACCAGCGGATCCATAACGATTGCAAGTGAAGAAATAATATTTGGTAATTCTTCAAATAATAAGCTTTTTGGCTATCTTCCAGAGCAACCGGCTTTTTACAATTGGATGACCGGCAAAGAATATCTGGAATTCGTAGCTAATACTTTTGGGATTAAAACTACGGAAAAAGAAAGCACTATCAAAAAACTACTTAAACTAGTCGATCTCTCCGAAGCAAAAGACAAAAAGATCAGCGCATATTCAAATGGCATGAAACAAAGGCTCGGTATTGCTCAAGCCTTGGTAAATGAACCTAAAGTCCTAATAATGGATGAGCCCGTGTCTGCACTTGACCCAATAGGACGACGCGAGGTGTTGGCTGTTATTGAAAACCTCAAAAAAACAATGACAATATTGCTTTCAACACATATCCTTTCTGATGTTGATCGAATCTGCGACGATGTTGCTATCATCAATAAGGGTAAACTTATTACAGTGTCTTCCCTTGCAGACCTGAAGAAGAAATATGCCACCAACATTTTAGAAGTAGAATTCGACTCCGATCCTGAGTCGGTATTACCAGACCTCAAAAAACAGGAATGGGCTACCAAGATAGAAAAAAATGGCAATCACTTAAAAGTCTGGCTAAGGGACGATGATACTGTTAAATCAAATCTGGCTCTGAAGTTTCTTGCACAATTTGGGATTGGAGTTCTTTCTTATGGACTTAGTCTGCCGGAAGTAGAAGATTTATTTATCGATCTGATCAAGGAGGCAAAGTGAACTCATTTTACACAATGATGAAAAAGGAAATATTAGAGATTTACCGATCTAAGAAGTTTCTGATTTTAGTGATCGTTTTTGCCTTTATAGCTATCTCTTCTCCGATCTTAGCAAAGCTGATCCCAACAATTCTTAAGTCTATGCCCGCAACTCCGGGTCTTACAATCAATTTTCCTGACCCCACGTGGAAAGATTCCATCGATCAATTGGTAAAAAATTTGGCACAATTTGGGATGATTGTTATTCTATTAATGTTTTCCGGAGCTGTTGCTGAAGAGAAGAATAAGAAAACCCTCGAACTGGTACTGACCAAACCAATTTCTCGAGTCAGCTTCTTGTTATCAAAGTTCTTTGCCAGCGCGCTGTATATCAAGCTGGTTTTTATTGCATCTGCGATAGTATTTTATCTTTATACGCTAAATCTCTTTGGCAGCTTTAGTCTTGTCAATTTTATCTGGCTCTCATTTTTCCTTCTGATATTTTTAACCCTGATTTTAGCAGTCACTATCTTTTTTAGTACTGTATCAAAAAATCAGATAACTGCGGCAGGCATGGCCTTACTTGTATCTATTTTATTTACCACTGTATTTGGACTTATTAAACAAATTTCCGACTATTCACCTACTTATGTAATGTCAAATTATAAGGCCCTGATACTAGAAGGCAAGATCGTTGACTTCCTTCCATCAGCCCTTACTTCAGTGGGCCTAATATTGATCTTGGTTTTGGGTGCTATTTTTCTCTTCCGTAAACAGGAAATAGAGAGATAAATGAGACATACCCAAACGGACGCCTTAACAGGCGCCCGTTTGTAGCTTTATAGCTTCAATTGTTTCTTTTTGCTAGTTCTTTGGCTCTTCTTTTTGGCGCAGGAATTTAAAGTAACCGAGGATAAGCGCAGCCGCCAATCCAACCGAAACAATAATAAAACGGAACTTGCTATCGTCACTCTCAAATCCTCGCATTATGCCGTAAATCAAGGTCAACAGGCTACCGATAAGGAAACCATCTGCGAAGACATCCTTTTTATTTAGAACGGCAAGGCTTATTATCATATAAATGATGCTACCGATGATAGCAACGAGTGAGACGTTTTTAGCATGGTCCTTGTTCCGATCCTGAAATTCTTTGACCTTTGTATCGAAATCTCGCTGAGCTTTTATTTCATCCGCAGAGAGATTTCCCCCATCAACCTTGCCATATTGAACCTCCGTTGGTGCTTCGGGATACTTTTCTGTCGGATAAAATGCCTCTATTCCCAACCCAATAAAAAAAGCAAGAATCACTCCCAACAGAACTGCATAAACAATTTTAATCATACTATTTCCTCCATAATTAAATTTAATTTTATTATCCGCTCAGGACACAAAAAGAGCAATATTAATAATTAATAATTAATAATTATTTATTTCTTTCTTAAACTCTAGATACGAATAAAGGACAAGAAATAAGCTCACTGTCATTAAGGGCACTATCAAAAATAAGAAAGCTATGTTTGGGAATATTAGCCCCAGCAGAGTAACAAAAGCAATGATTCTATATAGTTTTGCACCTAACTTATGAGTTTTGTCCCAAACTATTTTATTACTTAATGTCCAAGGGGTGCGTATACCTATAGTCCAATTTTGTTCAGTGCTGCCAATTAAAATCCCTAGGTAATATATCAAAAAAGCAAAAGCAACTGACATCAAGAGAATTGGATTTATTCTTGTGCCAAGATTCCAAAGCAATGTTTGTAGATATAGAACAAACATGAATAAAGTCATTACAACAATAAAACCAGAATATTGCTTATAAAATTTTTTGATATTTCCCTTCATTGGATCAAATTTTGGTAAAAAATATAAAAATATGAATAGAAAAACCATAATCAGCGGCATCAGAAAAATGGCAAATGGTTTAGACATTGTGCCATCTGCAATTCCCTGAGCATTCCAATGAGAAGCCATTTGATCTGGTAAGCGTGAATATAATGTTGCACCAATACCAAACGCAAGAGTTATTAGCCCTAACACAAATAATCCAACCTTGTTCATAATCATCCTACTTATTTTTTATTTTTTCTTCCAACATGGCTACTGCTTTATTATAAAAAGGTTTAGCAATTTTCTTAGCTCTAGCTGATCCGATTCTTTTGTACATCCAGTCAAACTTCTCCCTCATCTCACTTTCTGGCACCTCGCCAAGCCATTCCAAATTACGAGGAGCATTAATTTCTAGATAACTGATAGAATCACAATCCCTGAGAAGACTTTGATCAGCGCTACCACCCTCTTCGTGCGAGGAAATTAGCTCGTTGACCCTAGAAGCAAATGATTTAGTTGCTCCTTCTTTTATCAGAAAATCATACATTATTGATCCGCTATCTTTCTCGTGTCTTATAAGATCATCCTTGGTTTTATAAATTAAACGTTTTCTTCCATTAGCTTTTTTAAACGCTCTCTCAACATCATGTGTATAGGCAGCTACCTGGAAAGCCATATCAGCATTGGGCTTTAGTTGAAGCAACCAATGAAGGGTCTTAACAAAGTGCTGTTTTTTCTTGCCAAATGATCGATCAGTAAAACCAATTGATTTTTCTAGCAAGTCATCTCTCATATTGGGCTTGCCGTACAGATTGTTTGTTACAAAATTATAAATCTCATCATATTTTATCCTACAAAAATCCGAAGTATCTATAGTCATCATGGAGCCACCTATATCAAGTGGTCGGTATTCTTCTTTTACTTTATCAGCCAGTTCATCATACCTAGTATGATCAACATGGCCGGGATGTCTTTCGCCATTTTGTACTCTATCCTTTACTCTATTTAAAATTACATCTGGGCTGGTAGAGCAAATAATTTGTATAGGATAAATATTAAACTCTCTCTCTAAATTGGTAATTTCTTTTTCGCTTATTTTGCTGAAAAATGTTTCTAGAATAAAAGGTTTATTCGATTCAATAACTTTTTTAGCAAAATAAAACATTAGATCGTAGCTGGCAGAGCCTAACTTTATTGACCACTCCCTATTATCCCAGCCAAGACTATCAAACATTATTTCTTTTATCTCATCCTTGCTGATGAATGGTATGCAGAATCTCTCTGACAATCTCTTCCCCAAAGTGGTCTTGCCCGCACCAGGATATCCAGTAATTATTACTACTGGTAATTTATCTTGTCGGATTTCATTATTATATATGTCATTCATTATTTTAAACCTCGAAACTCATTAAATCCTTAGCGAGGATTACTTCACCTGAATAATTTTCCTTTACCTCCGAAACGAGATCTCTAGTGAACACGGAATGAGTCAGGTGAGATAGGACAACTTTTTTAATACCATTTTCCTCGCATAACCTTCCTATCTGCATAGTATTTAGATGAAATTCGTTTTCGACTTCTTTTGGATTTGATGAATCAACTATGAAAAGGTCCGCTGCCTTGCTTGCTTTCTTGATTCCATCACATTGAGTACAATCACCGGAAAAAACAAGAACTTTGTCCTTTAATTCAAACCGATATGCAACAGCAGGAATATCGGTATGGACAACTGGAATTGCGGTAACTTTAATTCCCTCAATCTGAATAAAATTTTCCAATTCAGTGACTTCGTAGAAACCGCCAGGAGTATGACAAAAGACTGAAAAAACATCATCAACAAATTGCTTAATACCTGGTTGACCAAAAACTTTTATTGTTTTGCTAATCTCGATACCCTGCCTTTGCGCAATTTTTGGCCAAAGCAACAAGGCAAGTAGATCAGCATTATGATCACCGTGAAAATGCGTAATGAAGATGTAATCGATATCCTCTAATTTGATCCCTAATTTTAAAAGCTGAATTGACGTTCCTTGCCCTGCATCAACCAATATCTTTCTATTATTATGCTCGATGAGATAACTTGGTCCGAAATGGTCAAGACTTGAGATAAATGATCCACTTCCTAAGATTGTAACTTTCATATTTTTCCCTTATTTAATATTTAAAAGATATGTACCAATAAAAATGATTGCAATAAAAGCAATTTTTGGCGCAAGGTTTCTGGTTGTCAATTTTTCATGACAGATCTCCGGAAAAATCACTGTTAGAACAATACCGAATAAGAGAACAAAAAATGGCTGGAGACCGTTACTAACAACTGAAACAAGTGCAATTGGCATAAGAAGCAAAGCATAATTGAATATCAAATTAGCTACTATGCTACCGCCTTCACTAATTAAACCAAGAGAAATTATCTTTGTCCTATTGTATTTAAAAATACTAAAAAATTTGTTTCGCCAATCCTTGCTGAATATCAAAATGGCTATTCCAAAAAGAGCCATGCCAAAGTAAACCCAGAAATTTGCCCCCCAAAGATTTTCTGATTTTGCAATATATTTAAAAGATAGGTCAAAGAAAGAATGCAGGATACAATTCAAAGCCATTACCCAAAATATACCTGCTTTAATTTTAAACTTTCTTCCTTCTTGCTCAGTTGTCAGAAATATCGCCCCACCGATAACAAGAACTGATCCTATTAACTGCACCGTGGAAAGAGTTTCTTTCAGAAAAATTAAACCTAGGAAATAATTGAATACTGGAATCATCTGAAAAAGCGGGATGACGACACTTGGATCATCCTTACTCATAGCATAGATATATAGAAGTCCGCCGCCCATTCCTAACAGTCCAAGCCCTATCAGAGCTAATATCGCAGGAGCGTTCATCGATATCTCAGCTGAAGAAAATAGCAGGATCAAAGGAAGAGTTATAAGAGCAGTAAGGGATGTCAATATAATAAGTGGACCGCCACCTATATTCTTGAAGAATTTGTTGAGCAGATATTTATCAAAATGATTTGAGAGAGCCCAAATCATTGGTGGCAAAAGCGAAATAGTAAACCAATTCATAACTCAAGCATATGCTTTTTGAGCTTAAAATGCAATTAGAAAGATTGATTATATCCCCGAATACTCTACCATGACAGACCCTTTATTGACCTTGTCTTTATAATCAAGGCATCGAGTAAATTTTTGACTTTCATTCTTATATCATCATCTATTAATTCGCCGCTCTTATTGAATCTTTGATCCGCATAAGAAACATAAATTTCAGGCTCAGCGACTGGATGCATGTTAAGATATAGGAATATTTGCCTCAAATGAAGCTGGGCTCGAAGCGTTCCAAAGCCAGAAGTAGAAGCCCCCATTATCGCAACTGGTTTCCCTGCCCAAGAATTATCACCAAATGGTCGCGAAGCCCAGTCAATTGCATTTTTTAAGACACCAGAGATTGAATAGTTATACTCTGGGGTGACCATCAAAATCGCATCTGACTCCGCTACCGCCTGCTTGAATTCTTTAACACTGTTCGGCAAATTTTGCTCCATGTCTTGGTTATATAACGGCAATTTCTCGATATCATAGATATTCATACTTGCCAGTGACTGATTAGCCGAACTCTTGGCAAATTTTAGCAACATCCTATTGTAAGATCCCTCTCTTATGCTACCAGCGATTCCTAAAATTTTAATCTGATCATCCATTCTAAAGCCAATGTTAATTATAAAACGGTAACTAATTTTAGCAACCTTTTGCCGTGTTAACTTTTCAACAATTCACAAATAATTCATATTTAGTTAAATACTTTTTGAACCAACTCCCATACTTCATTATGATTAATACTATTTCTGGTTTTATTAATATTACTAATAATTATTTTCACTGAGCAATTTAATAACGGCCACAGTATTATTATAATGCAGTTTACATCATGCTGCTCTTACGAAATATAAAATATCATTTATGGAGATAATTCCCACAAATTCATTATTTTTTAATATTCTAATTACTGGGTACTCACTTCTTTCTAGCAAATCTAAAGCCTTTAGCAAATCGTCCCCCGTATCAACTGCCTTGAGTTTATTAAGAGGGATAACACCGCCTAAGATAATGCTATCTTCTTTAGTTAGCAATTCCACGGGGAGAATACCAATTCGAATATTTTCTTCCGATAATATTACGTAATCGTACAACCCATCTTGTGTTTCATTCATAATCTTTTCTATATTCTTCCCCAGATAATAATGCGGATAATGTCTGTATATATCTTTTACTCTTACTCCCTGAATCTTTTTCATTATTCTAGTTTGCATCGGGCTAGAAGCGGCTAACCTGTATATAAATACTCCGATAAATGCTAGCCACAATCCAGATATTATACCCAGGAGTAGAAATTGAATCACACCCCAGACGACCATGCCTCCAGCTACAATTTTTCCGGTTACGGCAGCCAATTCTGTTGCATTGTTCAAATTGCCGATTTTTTTCCAAATTATAGATCGGAATATGCGTCCCCCATCTAAAGGATATGCTGGCAGACTATTAAAAATAGCTAGCATAAAATTTAGGTAGCTAAGGTTTATAAATAGCCATTTTAGTGGTTCATATTCGGCAAAAATGTAATAAAAGGCGATAAAGATTAAGCCAATTAATATGCTAGAAATTGGACCAATTAGAGCAATGTTAAGTTCGGCAGATGGCGTCTTCGGTTCAGCAGTAATATTTGATACTCCGCCGAATAGGAATAAAGTGATTTTTCTAGTAGGCATTCCATATCTCTTTGCAATCAATGCATGCGATAGCTCATGAAGCAATGCTGAAATAAATAATAACAATGATGCAATAACCGATAGACTAACTCTAGTCAAAGTATTAAAGCTTAAAGATTCCACGGAAAAATAAAAAGAGAGAGCTACTAAAATGAATATCCAAAACCAAGAAATATCAAGTACTATCTCTATCCCTTTAATTTTTGCCAGTTTTATTTCTGTTCCAAACATTTCTCCCCATATCCAATTTATGCTTCTAGTTGACTTAGAAAGTTGCTAGTAATTTAATATCTAGCAAAGAATACTAGCAATATCTTTTGGCAGCGCTGCAATAATTTTATTTGCCTCTCCTGGATCTATCGCTTCAAAGATTTTTTCGAGTACAATTTTTGTCATCTTCTCAATTCCACCGTCCACATCAAGTTTGAATTGATTGCCAATGCAAGCCAAAAATTCCTCTTTATTCATTTTCACCGGCACGTCAAGAAGAACCCAGCCATCAAAATAAATACCCTTTATAAGTGGCGTTAATTGAGCGCTGAAGTGTACTGCCTCTTCTATAGGCAATCGATCTCTCAGGGCATGTAATACAGATCTTAGGGCAAGATATGATTGATTGCGACGATTTTCCCAACCCATATCCTGCTCTATTGATTTCAAGATTTTATTCGACTTCTCAATTGTTGTATCAAAAACATCTAGTCCTGTATTCATAATTTGACCTTATCCTTTAATATATTTAAGTAGAGCTAAAATCACTAAAATAAGAACTGTGACCAAGAGAACATAGATAACCCAAGCGATAATTGTATAAAAAATAAATCCGTCTAACATAAAAGCTTCTGTATTTTATTTATATGTCCTGTACCTAAATTATGAACATAATACAAAATAAAAATCTTTAGAGAGCATTACAATTCTATCTTCCATAGGTGCCAAAAAACTTTGCTTCGGTAATTATATGTCCTTGCATTTCTGCGGTCAGTTCTTCGAGGTCAGCATCAGCCCCCAGATCTAAAACTGTGTCTAGGGCATATAAATTAAAAAAATATCGATGGGTTTTGTCTTGGGGACACGGTCCGGAATATCCCTGAGAGCCGGAGCTGTTTATCCCCTCAACAGTATCCTCCACAAAATCTCCCTCAGGGATATCGATGGTCTGTGGTGGAATATTCCACATTATCCAATGCGTCCAGATTCCTCTGGGGGCATCAGGATCGTCCATGATTAGCGCTAGACTTAGAGCCTCGCTCGGAACATCGCTTATGAGCAAATGCGGGCTTATATCTTGACCATCACAAGTAAAGATTTGAGGGATTTTCTCACCATTCTCGAAAGCAGAACTAGATATTTGCATATATCCTCTTTCTTTAAATTATTATTTATTTATATTAATACAAATTATTTAAGATAAACAATGGAACGTATTTCAACAAGTTATTTAGAGTTTCTTACTGATGATTTTTCTATCTGGCAACATTCTAGTGGAAAAAAGATAGACAAAAAGCACGGTTACGCCTTAGATGATGCCGCCAGAGCTATGATTTTTACTATGTTATATGGGCCAAAAGGATTAATAAAGATTTATTTTGACTTCTTAAAAAATTGTCTTGAAAACGATGGTGGCAATAATTTTTATGACAAAGACAGAAATCCCCTTCCTTCATCGCCATCAGAAGATGCGCTTGGCCAAACATATTGGGCACTAGCACTATGGAATAAGACAAGTCAAACGAAATATTCACAGATTAGAATAGAGACGATGATAAATAGATTTGAAAGCGTTAGAGGAAATTCATATGCACTTATCGGCGCTGTCTTAGAAAACCATACTCTAGCAAAAATACTGCAAAACAAATTATTAAAAATCTACGTTAAGAATTCTTCAAAAGGATGGGAATGGATCGAACACAGTCTTACATATGGAAATGCAATAGTACCTATGAGTTTTTTTGCATATCATAGAAATTTTTTCGATAAAGATGTATTTGCTGCAGGCCTAGCAATGTTAGATTTTTTGAATAAAAAAACTAAACATAATACGTCACCTATAACAATCGGGAACAAAGGATGGTATCGCCAGGGCCAAAAAAAATCACTCTACGACCAGCAACCAATAGATATCGCCTACCAGGTGATAGCAAACATTGAGGCTTATGAGATAACTTCAAACTATCACTACTTATCAGAGGCAAAATTTTATTTTTCATGGTTCTGGGGTAACAACATATTAAACAGACAATTGGTCGATTGCAAAACTAAACGTTGTTTTGATGGAATGAGGGAGAAATCTATATCAAGAAATAGTGGCGCAGAAAGCATCATTTGCTACTTATGGGCTCAGGAAAAAATTTGGTCCTATATAGAATCAACTAAAATAGCGATTCCTGAATATCAGCAAGATGATTCAGAAACATTTTATAGAAATATCCAGCGAGGTCGTATTTCCTAGAGAATTTTACGCAAGTATTTGCCAGTATATGAGGCAGATATCTTTGCAATATCTTCTGGCGTACCCGTTCCTATAACCTGGCCTCCCCCATCACCGCCCTCTGGTCCCAGATCAATAAGATGATCAGCACTTTTTATAACGTCAAGATTATGTTCAATAACCAAAACAGTATTGCCCTTATCAACCAATGCTGATAGTACGCCAATCAGTTTCTTCACATCCTCAAAATGCAATCCAGTGGTTGGCTCGTCTAGAATATATAATGTTTTGCCGGTACCTCTATGCGCTAGCTCTGTAGCGAGCTTTATTCTTTGTGCCTCTCCGCCCGAAAGAGTTGTGGCTGGCTGTCCTAGTTTTATATATCCAAGTCCTACATCAAAAAGAACCTGCAATTTTTGATAAATTGACGGGATATTTTTAAAGAAAATAAGAGATTCTTCGACTGTCATATCCAGAACTTCTGCAATATTTTTTCCCTTATATATGACTTCGAGGGCTTCTTTATTATATCTTTTACCTTTGCATTCTTCGCAGGTCACATAAACATCCGGCAGAAAATGCATTTCTATCTTCAAAACGCCCTCGCCTCGACATTTTTCACAACGCCCACCCTTAACATTGAATGAAAATCTGCCTGCCTTATAGCCACGGATCTTCGCTTCTCCTGTTGCTGCAAAGAGATCTCTAATCAATGTAAATACACCTGTATATGTTGCCGTATTTGATCGAGGAGTTTTTCCGATTGGTGATTGATCTATATCAATGACCTTATTTAGAAATTCCGTGCCAAGAATTTTTTGAAAAGCTCCTGGTTCCACACGAGCCCTGTGGAACGTTTTTGAAAGATACTTCGCCAATATGTCATTAATGAGAGTCGATTTTCCCGAACCGGATACACCAGTAACACTAGTAAGTGTGTTTAGTGGTATTTTGACATTAATATTCTTAAGATTATTTTCAGTAGCCCCTATAATTTCAAGATAATTGCCATTTCCCGTTCTTCTAACTTTAGGTGGCTCGATCTTTTTCTTACCAAATATATATTGAGCCGTGATTGATTCTTCACAATCTTTAATATCAGATGGTTTGCCCTGACAGATTACTCTGCCCCCATGCTCTCCGGCGCCAGGACCAATATCAACAACCCAGTCAGCATTCATGATAGTATCTTCGTCATGCTCTACGACAATCACAGTATTTCCAAGGTCTCTTAGATCCTTGAGTGTTTGAAGAAGACGATCATTGTCTCGCTGATGTAATCCTATTGATGGTTCATCTAAGATATAGAGTACTCCTGTTAGACCAGAGCCGATTTGGGTGGCTAATCTGATTCTTTGCGCTTCTCCTCCGGCCAATGTAGCAGCATTACGGTCAATTGTGAGATATGAAAGACCTACATTAATTAAGAACTTTAGTCTTTCTTTAATTTCTTTAATAATCAAAATAGCAATCTGCCTTTGCTCTTTGTCAAGTTTATCAGGCAATTGATTAAAAAAGCTTAGGGCTTCTTCAATAGTTTGATTTGATATCTCGGAAATATTTTTACCATCGATTTTAACCCCCAACAGTTCCTTCTTCAATCTTGCTCCACCGCAAGAGGGACATTTCCTTACCACCATATACTTTTCGATTTCTTGTTTAACGTAGTCCGACTCTGACTCTTTGTATCTTCTCTCTAAATTAGGTATTACACCTTCATACTTTGCTTCATAACCGGATATATTATAGGACTCTTCTCCGGCGCCAAATAATATAAAATTTAGATCATCTTTCGAGAGCTTAGATATAGGAATATTTAAATCCACGCCCTGCTTCTCTGCAGCTTTTTCGAGAATTCTAAAATACCAACCGCTATGTGCAATGTTTCTGGCCCATGGACGAATTGCCCCCTCAGAAATGGTTAGTTTTGGATTAGGCAAGACAAGATGAGGATCGATCTCCTGTTTAATACCTAGTCCTTGACATGTTTTACAAGCACCATGGGGCGAATTGAAAGAAAAAGATCTTGGCAGAATCTCTGGCATAGATATACCACAATCTGGGCAAGCAAATAGCTCTGAATAAAACTTATCATTTTTACACTCATAATCATGGATGATGACTTTTCCATTTGCCTGAGACAAAGCCTTTTCTAGCGAGTCATAAAGACGACTTTTAGTGGATTCATCAACATGATCTTTTTCAAGAATTAGTCTGTCGACTACAACCTCAATATTATGTTTTTTATTTTTGTCCATTTCTTTCGACTCGGCTTCATCTACTTCCATAATAGTACCATCGAGTCTTATACGCGAAAAACCGGTCTTCGTTATTTTGCTAAGAACATCCTTGTGTTCACCTTTTTTGTCCTCAACAACAGGCGCCAGAATAGCAATACGGCGAGTTTCTTTAGTAGATAGAATAATTTGATTGGCAATCTGGTTAATCGTTTGTTTGGTAACAGGTTTACCACATGATGGACAATGGATTGTTCCAACTCGAGCAAAAAGCAACCGAAGATGATCATATATCTCAGTGATCGTTCCAACAGTTGAACGAGGATTTCTTGAAGCCGACTTTTGATCGATTGAGATTGCCGGCGAAAGCCCCTCTATGCTATCGACATCCGGTTTTTCCATAACACCAAGAAATTGTCTTGCGTAAGATGATAGAGATTCCACATATCTTCGCTGACCTTCCGCATATATAGTGTCGAAAGCCAAGGAAGATTTACCAGAACCAGACAAACCAGTGATAACAACCAACTTATCTCTTGGTATCTCAAGAGATATATTTTTTAAGTTATGCTCTCTAGCACCAACAATTTTTATTGAATTCATATATTACGAAGTATTACTGGTGAAATATCTGGAATTATACCACTTATCGACTCCATCATCAAGGATATAAAAAGTTATATACAATTGTTATCAAATTAATCTTTGTGTTATCATGGGCTTAGATCATTATAACTAACTACAAGGAGAATTATGGAGAATGCTGTCGACACAATCATCGGCGTAAGTGTTACCCTAAAAGGGAATATTCACAACAAAGGATCAATCCAAGTAAATGGAACTATTGAAGGGGAAGTAAAAAGCGATGAAAATGTAATCGTTGGAGAAACCGCTCAAATCAAAGGACCAGTAATTGCAAAAAAGATTGAGGCTTCTGGAGAAATACGAGGACTAGTAGAGGCCACCGAGAAATTAGAGATTAATCCTACCGGCAAGATATACGGCGACGTAAACGCTAAAACTTTGATAATAAAAGAGGGGGCGATCTTTGTTGGAAAAAGCATAATGCCAAATCAGATCAATGCAGAAATTAAGGCTAAAGAAGAAATAAAACCTGTTGTTTTGGAGACCGAAAAAGTAGATGACATAGCAGATAAACATGGCTTCTTTAGCAAGAAATAATTTTAATATTTAGCCAACTCTAAAAGTATGTATTATTACATTTTTGATTTGAAAAAATGTAAGAAAAGGTCTCTTGTCGCAGATATCAAGAATTATCTATCATTTTTGGGTATCTCAGGAGAATTTACTTACCCATCAACAGCTTACAGCACAAAAGAGCTAGTCGAGCTTGGTTTGAGCAAAAAATACAATACTATTGTCGGCGTCGGTGGAGATGAAGTAGCAAACGACATAGCAGGGGCCCTATGTGGAAAAAGCGAAGCAATGGGAGTTATTCCTATAGAAGCCTCAGATGATCTGTCTCTCCTAATTGGAACACGCAATTGGAAAGAGGCATGTGATAATTTGAGATTTAGACGAATTGCTGAGATGAGAATAGGACGGACAGCAAATGGCGGAGCCTTTATGACTACTCTAAATTTAGATCTAAAAGCACCCACAGCTATAACTATTGAATTCAAAGATTATATAGTACAGGCGAAGACCAAAGAATTAATAATCTCTAATTTTCATGCTAATCAGCGCAAAATTGCTCCTGACTTTTTAGATATTTCCCTGCAAAGCATCAGCCCAAAAGAGTCAACGATGTCAAGATTTTCGTCCTTCTTGGGCATTAATAGCACCAAAGAAAAAGATAATTCTATTTTTAGAGCACGATCACTTCGATTATTTACCAGTTCCCAGATCCCCTTATTGTCCAACGGCCATCAAATCGCCAAGACACCCCAATTAGTTGAGAGTTCTGACGAAAATCTTAAACTTATAGTTGGAAAAAGAACAGCTCTTTCAACGTCAGATGTCCAACAAACTGTTGACCAAAAGTAACTTTTGTGATATTTTAAGCAGAGTTTCACTTTATAAAGGAGTACAAGATAATTAAGAAAGAAAAATATCTTCGCGCTAATGAGCAAATCAGATTTTCTCCTGTATTAGTTATTGATGAAGATGGCAGTAATTTAGGTTCTATATCTACTAAAGAGGCTTTGGCTTTGGCACATGATAAAGGCCTTGATTTGGTTGAGATAAATCCAACAAACCGCCCTCCTATATGCAAAATTATGGATTTTGGCAGATACAAATATGACCTTGCCAAAAAGGAAAAAGAAAGCAAAGCCAAAAGAAAAGAAGTTGAATTAAAAGAAATAAGACTGACTTTTAAGATCGGTGATCACGATATTGAATATAAAGCGAAACAAGCTAGGGACTTCTTCGATAGTGGTGACAAGGTAAAAGTTTCCATGAGACTAAGAGGAAGGGAGAATGCATTTGCTGATGTGGCAATGGGCGTTTTCAATAAGTTTGCAGAAAAAGCAGGGCTTGGCTATGAGAATAGACCGATGAGAGCCGGAAACCAAATCGTAGCAATGTTAGCTGCATTAAAAGAAGAAAAGAAATCATAAACAATCAAGGAAAATCATGAAGTTAAAGACACACAAAGCTACTGCAAAAAGAGTAAAGATTACCCCAGCTGGTAAAGTTTTGCGGGTGAAATCAGCCAAAAGCCACCTCCTGACACACAAGTCTAATCCTACAAAGATAGATCTGGAATTGAGCAAGGGCGATTCAAAAAAAGTTAGAAAAATGATGCCTTATAGTAATTAAAAAGTCTACATATTGGAGAAAAAATGAGAGTAAAAACCGGCACAGTACGTCGTGCTAAACACAAGAAAATCCTGAAAAAAGCAAAAGGCTATCAGGGACGCAGAAAATCTGTATTCAAATTAGCCAAACAGGCCATTATTAAGGCTGGTCAATATTCTTATAGAGACAGAAGAGTCAAAAAACGAACCTTCAGATCTTTATGGATAGTTAGAATCAATGCAGCCGTTAGAGTCCATGGTATGAGCTATTCTGAATTTATCGAAAAGTTGGCTAAGAACAAGATCGACATAAACAGAAAAATGTTATCCGACCTAACAGTCAGTGATCCAAAAGCCTTTGATGCCATTATAGCAAAAATCAAATAGAACTATTTTTACGCTTGAATAAATAAAATAGAGAAGGTTCCCTTCTCTATTTTATTTAGCATCGAACAATAAACAATGACCATTTTTATTTAGAACTATTTTCAAGAATTTCACTACCAGCCACATATTATATATATGCAGAAAAAGCTTCAATAATAATTTAAATATTCTGGTAGACACCATCATCATCCTTATACTTTGGTACAAATATTGATTATTATGTTAATAAGGACCTTGACGGCTACAAATACTATGCTGAATTTTGGATAACATACAATGAAAAGCCAATAAATTTATATCGCTCTCCAAAAAAAGGCCTCCGTTTTTCGGGGCCAATATAATTTGATTCATTCTCCTCCCCGCTCAAGCAGGGAGGAGAATGGGTGCTAGGAAGCGTGCTGTCGAGAACGAATTCCCGAAGCAGCTCCATATTTGCCTCAGTACGACACCGCTTATTAACGATCGGCTGTACCGGGGGAAGGGTCACTGGCTCGCATGTGCCAATCTCATTCTGCCAATAGCAATCGGCAAGCTGACTATCTGAGAAACCACGACGACGCAGATTTCGCAAATGATCAACCGGCGGAGCAGTGACCAGGACTATCCTTGTCCTGTTGAATACCCCAGAGAACCGGGGTATCGCGTAAGCTGGCATATCGATGAGCCAAATCTTGCTTGAATCTATTGCACAACTCATGTCATGCATTGAAATTCCAGCAAGCTTCTTTCTTTTTGCAATCCCCAGTTGAAAGGAGAGAAAGAAGAAATCAGACTCCTCTAGATGACGAAATGCCTGCTTGCTCTTAGGACCCATGAAATGGCCATGGATTCCCTCGATTTCACCATTCCTTCTGGCACGCGTCATATGAAGCGGCAATATACCGATTTGATCGGGATACCGAGTCATAAGTTGCTCCATGAAAAAGGTGCGGCCAGCCCCTGGACCATCGCCCAGGAACACCACAAACTTTTCAATCCCTACCAGAATTTGTTCGATAGTGAACCTCAAGGGATCTGGCAATATCCGAGCCCGGTAGTCAGGGGCTTCATCGATTATGTTGTCTCTTACTGCACGATTTACTGCTATTATGTCCGACAAAGAATCGTGGTCACGCATCACAGTAGCCTCCTTTTGCATTTGTTCTATTGCCATTATTGACAATAAGAACTTTATATTGTATAATATATACATTGGAATGTCAATAGGATTTGTTTGTGATAATGTACAAAAAAATATGTGTAAACTAAGTTTATTATTATATTTTCATATAAAAATGCGTTTGATTTACAATTAAACTAGATATTACATTTATAAATAGTTATTAGTTACCATGAAATTTTATTGCCCAAAATGTGAGAGCGAACAAATTACAGAAGTTAACAAAAAAGGTAGGCATTATTACTACTGTCATTCTTGTATGACTATCTCCCAAAGAGCTAATAATACTTCGAGACCAGTAGTAGAGTTGAACACCCCAGAAGGAATAAAGCATGCAGGGGCAGGAGCTATTATTTGGCATAATGGAAAAATTCTACTTATAAAAAGACGGATGTATCCATATTGCTGGGCAACGCCAGGTGGTCATCTTGAAGAGGGAGAAACCCCTATCGAAAGTTTGGGCAGAGAAATACTCGAAGAGACAGGCATAATCATCCCAGAAGTAGAGCTTATTTATAAGGGGGAGATCAAAGGTGACCGTTGTCGTTATGGTGTTGATATCCATGAATGGTATTTATTTAGCTTCGAGATGCCAAAGGATGTCGAGGTTTTTCTTAGCTCAGAAAGTGATGGTTATAATTGGTTTACACCGAGAGAAGCCCTTAATCTTAATTTAACAGTTCCTGTTAGATACTTGATCGAAAATGTAGTTATAAAAGGCAAAAAACAAACAAAAGTAAATCTTGTTTCAGAAAATAATTTGATTACAAAAACTATTAGTCCTTCCTATCTCCTTGATAAGAAAAGTGATTTAATATATCACTTATCAAAAGCTTTATTCAAGGTTAGAAATTTGGATACCATTTTAAATTCAGCCGTGAATGAAACATTAGCAGCCTTTAATTCAAATACTGCAAGTATTGGGCTAATAAATAATTCCTCTTCAGAGATCATAATCAAAGCGATTAAAAGATCTGATGGAGAATCAGTACCAAAAAATTTCAAGAGTTTTAAAAATGGTCAGGGCATCGCCGGACTTTGCGCCGAAAAGAAGCAGACAATTATTGTAGAAGACACGAAAAAAAGTAAAGCATATCTAGGGAAAGACAAGGAAGGTAGCATTGTCTGCATACCGATTATGCCAAATGAGAAATTAATAGGGGTTTTATCAGTTAGTTATGAAAGAGTTAAGCAATTTTCAGAATCCGAAGTTCAATTCTTGCAGATACTAGCTGGCATGATCGGTCTTGCAATTGAGAATAGCCGGCTCTTTTGCCAATCAGAAGCTGAGCGTGAGCTTCTAGATAAAGTAATTACTAATGTTAATGACGGAGTTGCTGTAATAAATGAAGAAGGAAAAATCATTATCTGGAATAGATACATAGAAGAAATCACCCATCTTTCAGCTCATGATACTATCGCTCTAGACTATCACGATATATTTCTAAATAGCTTAGGGCTTGCAAAAATATCTGTTATTATCGATAGTTTCTTTAAGAGCGTCAACAAAGCAAAAGATACGGCTATTGAAGAAGAAATGACAGATAAATTTGGTAAAAAAATATGGCTAAATGCATCTTTTTCCTCCTTACAGTCCAACACTCATATAAGTAAGAATATTATTATTGTTTTACGTAATATCTCAAAAGAAAAAAACCTTATACAAATTAAAAATGAATTTATAACTACAACTGCTCACGAACTAAGAACACCTTTAACCTCTATAGCTGGCTATTTGAGCATGATACTACATGGTGACGCTGGAAAATTAAACAACATGCAGGAGAAGTATTTTACCAGAGCATATATGTCGACTGAGAGATTGACCCATCTTGTAGAAGATGTATTGGAAACATTAAGAATAGAAGAAGATAGGGTTGCCCTGAATGTACAAAGCTTTGATGTGAATAAACTCATATTAGAAGTTCTTGATAATCTAGGGTCAAAGGCCAAAGCAAAGTCTATCAATATAATTTTCACCAAGAAGAAATCTACTCTTATTTACGCAGATAAAATTAAAACAAAGCATGCCATTGAAAATATTGTTGATAATGCCATAAAATATACGAATGATAAAGGAGAAGTTAATATTACCATCGGTAAGAATGATGACCAAGTAATAATTTCTATAAAGGATTCGGGTGTTGGCATTGGAAAAGAACATATCCAAACGATATTTGATAGATTTGTAAGAATCCCAAATAAATTATCGATCAAGGCAGGTGGTACTGGATTGGGATTATTTATCGCCAAAAAATTAATTAACAAGCAACAAGGAGATATTTGGGTCGAGAGTGAGAAAAATAAAGGTACAACATTTCACATAACTCTGCCCTCATTTATAAAATAAATAATAAAGGAACAAAGATGGAAAAAGCAAAGAAAAAAACAGTGATATTGATTGAAGATGATCAATCTCTAGTAGAAATGTATAAGGAAAAATTAAAAAATGAAGGATTCCGCGTTCTGACTGTTACTGATGGAAGAATTGCTATGCAAAGGGCACGCGAAGGTGCCGATATCATTCTTTTAGACGTTTTGCTTCCCAATATTAATGGGTTCGAAATACTCAAAAAGCTAAAGGACGATAATTCAACAAAAAATATACCCGTACTCGTGCTAACAAATGTTGGCAGCGAATCCGTAGATAGCGATACAAAGCTGGCAATATCTCTGGGAGCAAAAGGTTATATGGTAAAATCTCTCAATACTCCCGAGGATGTAGTGAACAAAATCAGAGAAATTGTCTAGAATATATCTAAGATAAAGAGAATCTTATATTTTATTTTTATTTTCGATGAACCTGTTAATAGCTTCATTTATTTTTGAGTCTTTTCTCATGTTTTCATAAAACAAAACCTGAGTCCTGTTAATATACATTTTGTCCTCTGGACCGTGAAGCTCATCACCTAGTTTAATAATCGAAATCTTTTTGTCCGGATTGTTTGCATCTAGTTGATCCTGCGCCTTTAAATAGTAGATACTTCTGACGATTAGGTATCTGTTATTTTCTGTTTCTACTTCCCCAAAATAAACTTGTCCGTTTGCAAGAAAAATAGCTTGTCTTATATTTTCTTGATTATTTTTTCCCGAGAATACTAATCCTTTCTTAGCAAAAAGAACGAATGAAGCCCCAATAAAGAGAACTACTATCACGATTATTAATATGAGTCGCCAATTTTTCATTTGCATCCTTTGCTTTTAGATTTTCACTTTGTTTAATAAACTATTTCTAGCACCTAAAGGGGTGCTATTTAATTATGAAAAATATCAAATTAACTTTTCTTTAATCATTTCGATTTGTCGGAATATGATGTAGGAAAGTTCTTTTTCGATACTAGAATGAAAGAAGGTCGATACACGGGGGCATATATTAATCCACCTGTGTACAAACAAACATACACAAAAGTTCGTGAATTAAATTAAATTTTATGAAAAGGAAAAAAATGAACAAAAAATTTTTAACTCTAGCTCGTTCGTTTGCCGCAATTTCTGCCCTTGTCTTATTAGTGGGAACTGGACTTGCCTACGCTAACGTCAATTCCGATTTCTCAAATGACATAACTGGTCCAAACTCAGAGAATATATCGGAACAAAACTCCGATATGGACTACGATATCAGCGTAGATAATAATTCCGTTCTTAATAATGATGCCGACGTCAGCGTTGAGACAGGCAATGGTGAAATCGAAAACAACACGATAGTTGAAGATTATCAAACTGGTGATGTTATAGCTGATCTTAATTTTGACAACCAGTTAAATGATGGTAATTCTGTCAATTGGGATTTTAGCGATCTCTTTGGCTCGCTTGACTTTACCGGAAGCAATGAATTCACTGGCTACAACTCAGAAAATGAAAATATAATTAATTTTGACCGTAACGTAAATATCGAGGTTGACAATCTTACAAACATCTCAAATGATATCGACTTCGACTCAAATACTGGTAGTAATGAAGTTGAGAACAACACAGTAGTGGGGAATATAGCGACAGGTGATATTAATATTTCGTCCGATATTAAAAATGTTGCTAATGGAAATACTTCTATGATTGACCTTGGCAACATAGCAGGCAATAGCATATCTGCCGATTTCACAAACGATACCACTGGTCCAAACTCAGAGAATGAGAATGTGATCAATGCTCAGACAGATGTTAATGTCGATATTAACAATCGTGCCGATATTAACAATGATTATAATATCAATACAAACACTGGAAATAACCATATAGGGTGTAACACAAGTGTTGGTGATATTGAAACCGGTTCTGTTCGTATCAATATTACTGGTGTAAATCAGGCTAATTAACAAAATAAAAACTTGTTATTAATCAAGTATTGATGAGGATTTGGGGACTATCTCCCCAATTCCATCAATACTTAAAAGGATGGAGTAAATGTGAAAAAAACTATATTAATAGCCGCAAAAAAAACATTCAGCATTATTTTGATGATGTTTTTTACTTTTCTGCCCTACGGGCTATCTCATGCTGAAGACAGCACAAGAGGCACTTTAGGAGATGTCGGTCCACAAGTGCCAACTGGAGTCCAGATTATCACAGGACCGGAGATGGTAACTGGCAGAATAGAAGAAACTACTACTGTGCCCATAGACAATACGTCCACAGTAAGTGAAAACATATCCGAAACTAATTATAATACCGGCCCTGACTCCGAAAATATTAACGCTATAAGCCAAAACAACAATACTAATATAGCGTCTAGCAACAATGCTAATATCGCCCTAAACTCTGGAGCTAACCAGATCGGAAACAATTCTATTGTTGGATCGATTGAAACTGGCGAAATTGATGCAGGCCTCACCTTTGTTAACATTTCGAACAGTCAATTTGCAGAAGGATCTCAAGTTTCAGCTTCTACTATCGATGGATCTGGATTGACGAATCTAGATTTAACTAATAATGCAATGTATGGAACATCGATTCCACTTCAAGGGCAGAGTAATCTTTACAACGGTACAACTGGCAATGATTCACTCAATATTAATACACTTGATCAAAATAATGTCATAGGTATCTTGGATAATAATAACGCTGGTACAAATAATGATTTAATTATTAATGCCAATACCGGACTCAATAATGTAGATCAGAACACAAAGGTCGGAGATATCACAACCGGGGACATAAGTCTTGCTACAAATCTCATCAATCTGCAAAATTTTGTAAACCCTAATATGATTATGTCAGTTGGTGTAATTAATGTTCTGAACGATTTAGATGCTGATATTATAATCCCAAGGGCAGGAAGTAATAGTTCTGGAGACTCCTCATATGATTACAACAATATTGGTAGTAGCACTGAAATAAATATCGAGCACAGCAATAATATTAATGTTATTAATTCACTCGAATATACCACCAATACTGGAAAAAACGATATCTCTACCAATACAGTTACTGGCAATATTATGACCGGCGGCACAGATATTAATAGCAACAATATTGATTGGCTCAACAATGATTCCGGAACCCTACATATTATTAATGTTTTTGGCGAGTGGGTCGGTGATGCAATTGATCTTGTCGACTCCGGCAATTTCATTATCAACCGAGTAGGAGCAAATCCAATGGCATTTCTAGGAGGAGGATCAAACGCTCCCCCAATCGGATTTGGTTCTCTGGAAACAAAGTCAGATTTGGCTAATGATACGACTGGATCAGACTCAACTAACGCAAACGCAATCGAATCATCAAATACCGTAAATCTATTGCAAGATAATCATGTTGATACTAACAATAATGTTAAAATATATGCCAATACCGGAACAAACACCATAAGCAATAACACTGCTGTTGGTAATATTAAAACCGGCAGTATCGATCTATATTCAAATGTTGTTAATATTATGAATAGCTTATCTGACAAAGCAGGTACGATGACTCTAAAAATAATCAATATCTTTGGCAATTGGCATGGTAACTTATCAAATAAAATAAAGAAAGAGGATGATGCCTCCACCTTCACGCCCGTTGTAACAGAGAAAGTCCTGTCGGGTGTAGTAGGAAAAAGCCAAATTAATATAAATAGTGAAGAGAAAATCAGAACTAATACGAAGAGAAAAACTGATATAAATGAAAGGGTCACGCAGAACGGTAAAATAGATAAACAGATATTTGAAAGCAGTAATACAGACAATAAGATCACTACTATAGCAATGACTAATACTCCAATGGATCCTGTCAGTCCGAAACAAAATAATTTTTCCTTCCTGATAATCCCGGCTATCCTATTAATTGGTTGGGCTGGATTAGAATGGTACATACGAAGCGCAAATTCAAGATAGCCGAACAGCAACACAACAAGACCATATATTCAAAATGCCACCTAGAATAATCTCTGGTGGTATTTTGAATATATATCTCTTTTTGCCCCTACAGAGATTTAAAAATCTTAGCCAAATAGGCCACGTATAATAAGAGCGATTTTGATTGACATAGCCTGTTCAAAAACTCTAGGATCTGCGCCCAGGACCTTTGTGATCTGATTTAAGCGATATATGACAGTATTTCTGTGAATTCCCATCTGCTCCGCGGTTTCTGTCAGATTGAGATTGTTTTCAAAGAAAGATTCGAGTGTCTTATTTAACTCATCATTTTTCAATTTTGTCAGCAGAGTATCCGAGAACTCAACTTTCTTTTCTCTATCTCCATCGCCAAGAATTGAAAGTAGTCCTAGTTCACCAAAGTAATAACTTTGTCCATCGCCCCAAATTCTCTGACCAAGCTCCAACGTCAAATCGGCTTCTCGACGGGATCTAATTAAACCATCAATGTATTGATAGGCATTACCAAATCCAACTGTAATATTCTTGATCCTATGATTTTTAAGAGTATCAAAAATAGATTTGTATGATTTCTTAAGCAGTTTTTTGACTGATTCTTCATCGCTTCCATCGACTGATTTGAATATGACAAACCTATCATTTCCCACATAGGCTATAAGAAGATCTGCATTCTTAGTGAAAAAACTATTTATGGATTGCTCTAAATTTCTTTTCCAGTTTTTTATTATTTGATCACGCTCAAAGCTAGCTTGATCTAAATCCAGAAGACAGTTATCCCAAAATCCCTCTAAATAGATAGAAATAGCTAATCTTTTTTTGGATAGATCATAACCCAGCACTCTCGCCTCAGCCTCATGTTTTGCCTTGTCGCTAGGACTATAATTCTCAAAAAGTTCTATAATGAAATTATCAGTAGGGTCAAGAATAGGTTTATTGTTTTCATAATATTGTTGTACAAGCAACTCGGCAAAACTTTTTACTAGAAGTGAATAGTTTTTTACCTCGTTAGAATCACCGTCGAAAAGTATATAAGCTACATTTTTAGACTGATAGCGTAGAGGAATAATTATTTTACTCTGACCATTATCCATATAATCTTTAGGAGAGCTCAAATCATTGACAAATCCTGGCAGATTTACAGTTTTGCCATTTAGAACATCGTTGGGAGATGCAACACATTGGCCCTTTCCATCTACAATACAAACTTCCTTATTGAGTAAATTCTTAATATAAGTGCCAACCTCCCTCCCAAGAGATTCTGCGAATACCATCACTTCCTTTCAGGTTTTTAAATTTGTATTTATTTCTAAAGTTAAAATAATCTAACTTATTTTTTACCATTTGTCAATACTTACAAAGATAAAAAATATTCAGCGCATTATCCTAGCTATAAAAAATTATTTATCCTTCTTCTTTGCCCTCGCTTTGCCACCCAGGCGGCCTGCTTTGGCGTGGCCCGTAGAATCGCCATGCCAGCCGCGACCCTTAGTTTCTTTTTCCTTTTTTTGCTCTGTCTTTGTTGTCATAAAGTCTCCGTCAATTAGTTAATATAATTTTAAGCATTTCATACTACCATTTCTTTGTGACTTCTTGACAAAAGATGTTATCTTTTAATATAACATTTGAATATTGCTACTATCACTTGAAAGAATTAGAAAATAAATCCAAATGATGCATTGCTACATTTTTCCAGAGCATGTTTCTGCTATAATCATATCCCCTTTTTGATAGCCTCTCTCTTAGTTTATTATTTGAGAGCAGTAGTGATACTTTTTCAAATATTTTGTCACTGTTTTTAAAAGGTACAAGACAACCGCGATTAGACGCTAGAACTTCTGTAGCGTACACATATGGCGTTGAAATACAGGCCTTTCCCGCTCCCAAAGCATAGGCCAGTGTACCTGATGTGATTTGTTGTGATTCTAAATACGGTGTTATATAGATGTCAGTAGCCACAAGATATTCGATCAACTCATTAAACTCCAAATACCGATTGATAAATTTTACATTTTTTTCTATTCCATATTTCTTAGTCAGTGCCTTTAGCTGATCTCTATAGTTTTCACCCTGATAACGCCTAATAATGGGATGGGTTTTGCCAATAATAAGAAAAAGGGCCTCTGGATTCTTTTCTATAATTTTTGGCATTGCTCCTATCACATACTCTATGCCCTTATTTTGGCTGATCAGACCAAATGTAGATATAACTTTTCGTCCACTCAAACCAAGTTTCATCTTAATCTTGTCTTCACTGCCCAAGGCGATATCAGGAACACCGTGAGGTATCTTGTAGATCTTTTCCTTATTTACGCCATAGATCTCACTTAATCTTTTAATTGCTTCATCTGCCATTACCACTACTGCAAATGCTTTTTTTGCTAATTGATTCACTATCTCAATTTTACGCTTATCTGGATCTGATAGAATTGTATGAAAAGTTATGATATATGGTTTTTCAAGTTTATCTACAAAGTTTAATATATGAGAACCGTCTATTCCCCCATACAAGCCAAACTCATGCTCGATTATTACAGTGTTATAATCACTGCTGTTTATATCTTCTGCTGCTTTTATATAAGATGTAATATTTTCAAAAGGAATACGATCACGAACATCCTTTGGATAACTTACTGTTCCATCCTGATCATGGATTGCATACACCCCTACTCTTGCTTCTGGATTTGTTATTCTTATCGAGCTAACTAAATCTTTTGTATAGTTAGCAATACCACACTGACGGGGAGGATAAGGCGATACACATATTATTTTAAAACTACTCATTGTTCAGCTCCTTCAAATACAATGGGCAAAGCTTCGTCCATTGTTTTAATTATAAAGAAATGCATATTTTGTTTATATCTATCTTCTATTTCACTTAAATCGCCTTCATTTGCCTCCGGCAAAATAATTTTTTTTAAGCCGTTCCTGCGAGCTGCCAAAACTTTAGCTTTAAGTCCACCGATTCCCAACACTCGGCCCCTTAATGTAATCTCGCCGGTCATACCTATCTCCGGGTCAACTTTTCTATTTGATAGCGATGAGAGCAAAGCAGAAGCAATAGCAACACCAGCAGATGGACCGTCTTTTGGGATTGCACCCATTGGAACATGAATATGGACATCGTGATCAGAAAAGAAATTGCCGTTAACACCAAATAAATGCACTTTTGTCCTAGCGTAAGAGAGTGCAGCCTGGGCTGATTCCTTCATTATTTCTCCTAAATGTCCTGTCAGCATTAGGTTACCTTTACCTCCATCAATAAAGCTAACTTCTACTGATAGCACCTCTCCACCAGCCTCTGTCACTGCTAAAGCAGCCACTATTCCAACTTGTCCCTCTACTTCTTTTTTCCAATCCATTTTTTTAGGCTGGCCAAGATATTTTTCCACTTCATCTTTTTTTATTATTTCTACTTTTTCTTTTTTTTCAGTAATCGAAAGAGCAATCTTACGAGCAATTTTTGAAAGCTCTCTTTCGAGTCCGCGTACTCCCGCTTCCTGAGTATAAAGATTAATAATTTCTGTTATCCCCGCATCATCAATTTGAATACTGGTATCCAATCCATGAGATTTAGAAATCTTGCGCCAGATGAATTTATTAGCAATCGATAATTTTTCCTCTGGTGTATAGCCAGTAAATTCAATAATCTCCATCCTATCTCTTAATGGCGCAGGAATATTCTCCAAAACGTTGGCTGTTGTAATGAACAAAACATCAGATAAATCAAACGGCACTTCCAGATAGTGATCTGAAAAATTAAAATTTTGTTCAGGATCCAATGCCTCAAGCAATGCAGAGCTAGGGTCGCCTCTAAAATCGACCCCCAGTTTATCAATTTCATCCAACATGAATACTGGATTTTTTTCACCAACCTCGTGAATACTTTGTATTATACGTCCAGGCATTGACCCAACGTACGTTCTCCTATGCCCCCTAATTTCGGCCTCGTCCCTAATACCTCCAAGAGACACTCTGGTAAATTTACGTCCAAGGGCTTTTGCGATTGACTTACCTATCGATGTCTTACCAGTGCCAGGAGGGCCCACAAAACAGAGGATCGGACCTTTTATCTTGCCTACCCTGGATTGCACGGCAAGAAATTCCAGAATCCGTTGTTTAACCTGATCAAGGGCATAATGATCGTTATCAAGGATTATCTTAGCTTCTTCGATATCAATAATACTTGCAGAATACTTAATCCAAGGCATAGAGACCAACCAATCAAGATAATTCCTGATATAGGAAACTTCCGGTGAAAATGACGGGGTTTTTTCCAAGTGGTTTAACTCTCTGTGGGCGACTTTTTTTATATCTAATGGCATACCTGATATTTCGATTTTTCTTTCAAGATCGGTATACTCGCTTGCCCCTCCTCCAAGTTCTTTTTGGATTGTTTTAAGCTCTTCCCTGAGGAAAACTTCTTTTTGTGTTTTAGATAATTCTTCTTGAGTTTGCTGGGCAACTTTTTCCTCTAGATCATGAATTTGAAGCGCATGAGATACTGCCTTGTTTGCTTTAGCTAAACGATCATTTATATCGATAGTTTCTAATATATCTTGCTTAGTTTCAATTGTCTCTGAAAGAATAGGGATTAAATTATTTATGATTTTGTTCGGATCTTCAAGGGACAAAATTTTTATTGCAATATCTAAGGGTAAAAAACGATTCTTGTTTACGAAATCTTTAATATTTGAAATTAAGTTTTTTGTAAGCGCAACTGTTTGATCGTCATTACTTTTATCATCATCAATAAGAGAATGAGATGCATCAAAGTATGTCCTCTTATCTATGATCTTTTCTATGAACGTTCTTCTTTTCGACTCAAAAAGGACTCTTAATTTGTCCCCTTCATAGATTATATTTTTTATTTCGCCAATTGTGCCAACCTCGAACAGGTCTTGTTGCGAAGGAAGAGAACTACTCGTACTCGATCTTTGAGTTACCAAAATCAACATGCCATCCTTGGCATTCTTTACTGCATTTATACAATAACTATTGCTAAAAAATAGTTCTACGAGAATATCTGGAAATATTACTGCGTCTTTAATAAAAACAAGTGGGTTATATTTTTTTATTCCAAATAACAAATTACTCCTTTCTTATTCTGTGTTATCGTCATTTCTTCTTTTCTGTTCAAGACCTTTTACCTTCTTCTCTATATCGAGTTCCTCTTGGTTATGATAATTCATACCCCATGAACTCGATATAGAATCAACTTGATCCTGATCCGGAGTGGGATTCTCCCCCATAGATACTTCTTCCGAAGTTGACTCATTCTGCCAGTCAGCATCAACGTCATTAGAGACAACGCCCAGGTCAGCATCAGTATTCTTTTTCCCAACATTAATTGCTGACCTAATGCCAGAGATTGCTTCTTTGCTTGCTCTTTTATCTTGGCTTAGGTCACTCACAATGTCTTCATCAGAAGATATTTCTATTTCATTAGTCTCCAAATTTTTGAGTGGTTGTCCCAAAATTTCGCTACTTATTTCTGAAACTAGACCTTCTTTTTCATCTGGTTTATTATCTTTTATGTCATTGCTCATTTTCTAATCCCTAATATTTCTGGATTAACCTTAAATGAATTTTTTTAATAAGTCTTCAGCAAATATGAAAAAAATCATTAATTTATAATGATTTGTAATAATAAACAAAATAATATTAAAACTACCGTCGATAAATGCATCAATAGCTAAAACAATTTTATTTCGGAATTGTTTTAATAAAGACCACGCTAATTCCCGGCCTGATTTTTAAAATTTTTTTTGGATCGTCTCTATGTATTGGGGTAAAACTCAATCCAAGGTAGTCCAGCTCTTAACAAAATAAGAGGTCAAGGAACTAGCGAACCCAACGAAAAATAAAATGCCTTCCTAGCCTATTAAAGGTCAGGAGGGTATTTTTTTTTAATCGTAGAATAGATAGTAATGCCAGATATGGCTGTTACTATCAATAAATCCGATAAATTAAATACAAAGATTTTAGGGATACTAAAATAATCTACTACTCCCCCATAAAGAAAGCGGTCGATGATGTTGGATAATGAGCCCGCAATAACCAAGACTGACCATATGGTAAAAAAATTTTTAACTGACAATAGAAAAAAACTTAATATCAATAATAGTACTATTGAGACAACTATTGAAATAGTATTATCTGCTACCTCGCCGAGGATAAATTTACTATTAATCGTTGCTAGGGAAAACTTAATGGCAAAAAATGAAACGGTCTGTAATAAAAAAACCAAAAATAGAGCAGAGAGGAGTAATTTAGGATTATTTTTATTATTAATCATTTTTTAGGCAAGCAAGCGACACAGACTTCTGCGTATGGCATTATATCCAACCTATCGTCCTTTATCATTTCTCCGCATTTTTTACACTTGCCATAATTACCATTGTCTATTGATTCTAAAGCCGACTTAACCTTCTCGAGAAGAATGGTAAGCTGATCTTCTATTGATCGATTATTCTCATAATCGCGCAATTCCATATCATTATCATCATCCTTATCACCGTAATCAGGATATTTATCTAGTTTTTTAATTTCACCCTCAAGACGACTTTTCTCTTGTAGCAAAGCTGTCCTCTGTTTATCTATAAAATCTTTAGATAGTTGCATTTTTGCGCCTTTCTTTAACATATCCATAGACCAAGAATATGGCTGTGATAATAAATATCAGCAAGCTCACCATTTGACCCAATGAGATATTAAATAAGATTTTACTCTCATCCCTCCAAAAATCTATTATGAATCTGCCTAATGTATAGGATAAAATGAAGATGAAGAATGAATACTGTTCAAAAAGTTTATGCCATTTTTTATACATCAATAACAAACATGCTATTATCAGCACAAGAAGAGTCGCTTCATATAATGGCACAGGAATCACTCCGCCGAGATTGAATTTGCTTGTTGTTAAAACTCCAGAATATTCACCAGCAAAAATATTTCCGATCCTTCCCCAAAAAAGTCCTATAGGGAAGGCAATAGCTGAAATTGCTAGCCATCTAGATAATTGTGCCTTTTGTGCCTTCAATAAAAGAATAAATGTTATAAACCCCGGGATAAAACCTCCATATGAGACCATCCCACCCTGCCAAATATAAAATATCTCCTTAATACTAGAAAACTGATCAGAATAAACAAAAAAATAAGTTATTCTGGCGAAGATTATTCCTACCAACACCGAGTAGACTACATTATCGAATAAGAAGCCATTCTTGATTTTCTCTTTTCTTGCAAGCAAGTAAATCGCTAAACTACCAAGAAATATCCCAAATACCGCTAAGACACCATGAGTATAGAACGTCAAACTACCGATCTTAAATAATTCTGGATACATAATAATCCTAATCTTTAAATTGTAGTTAAATTATACCTTGCATTTGACCCTGCCTGTCAAGTATTGGTAGAATAAACTATCTTTATAAAATGTAACAAGGTAAACATGCAAGAAAATAACCATGATAATTTGACTCAGGGTAATCAGGAACTAAAAGAATTATTAGAAAATAACTCTGAACAACTAAACAATTTACAGGTTAAAAGTGGTTCAGCACAAGACTTTTTTGATTTCGTTTTAGATCTGCTGAAAACCGGCCTTGTTGTATTTATTATTGCATTCATACTTAGATATTTTGTTATTCAACCATATATTGTAGATGGCCAATCAATGATGCCAAATTATGAAAATAATGAATATCTTCTAGCAGAAAAAACTTCGTACATGTTTGGACAACCAAAACGTGGTGATGTTGTTGTATTTCGATACCCAAAGAATCCTAGTCTGAATTATATTAAGAGAATAATCGGCTTGCCTGGGGAAACAGTATCTATAAAAAATAATACTGTCACGATTATAAATATAGATAATCCAAATGGATTAACTTTGAAAGAGGATTATTTGCCAAAGACAACCAAAACAGAGATCGGCTCTGGACAGACTTTGACTAAAAAACTTAATGAAAATGAGTATTTTGTAATGGGTGACAACAGAGAGGGCTCATCAGACTCACGTGAGTGGGGCGCTTTGCCAAGAGCTAATATCGCCGGCAGATCATGGGTCTCAATCGCACAGCTAGGAAACCAAAATAAAAAACCTGGAGTGTACTTCAAAATACATAGCGGGGTACAATATTCCCAAAACCAGTTAGATGAATTACTTCTTGGATTTAGACATTAGATCTATAAATATAGGGGAACCGCTGAGAGGACAAACATCTCTGAGCTTGTTTTCCAAATATCGAATCTGTGTATAGTGAGGAATGGTCCTGCCTTTGTATATAGCCTCAAAGATAGGCGGGTTAGCTTTTTTCTGCACAAAAGCAACGATATCAAGCAGCTGAGGGTTGCTTTTTTTAGCATCCTCAAGTATTTCAGTCAAATCTTCCTGCGATATAGTAGTACTTCTGCTCTCATATACTTTCATGGCCTGATTTAGTAAAGGCTTGATATTCTCATCGTTTTGCGCTGAGATAAAGACGATTGGCAGCCATGGAGCAAAATTAAGTTTTGTCTGGAATTCCCAAATCATCCTAGCCATATACTCTTTCTGATCTTTATCAACCAGATCAATTTTGTTAACAGCCAGGATTATACCCTTTCCCCACTCCTTGGCTTTGCCCAATATATTTATATCTAAGGCCACCAGACCTTCACTAGCATCGATTACAAGAATTGCTATGTCGCTCTCCTTAAGGGCACTCATAGTTCTGATCACGCTGAAAGATTCGATGGTGTCCTTGGAAATTTTGCCCGGTCTTCTAAGTCCAGCTGTGTCAGCAATCCTTATATCCTTGCCAGAATGCATAAAATCAATATTAACTATGTCTCTAGTTGTACCAGCCTCAGAAGAAACGATGGCTCTTTTCTCGCCAATTATTGTATTTAAAAGTGTAGATTTACCAACATTTGGGCGCCCTATAATAGCTAGGCTTACCTTAGGACCCTTGGCTTTACTCTCTTGTTTTACTACTTTAACCTTGCGTAACCTTTTGATTATTTCATCAAGCAAGTCACCAGAACTTTTTCCTGAGATTGCAGATACTGGAAAAATTTTGAAATTCCCTAGACGCTTGAACTCATCTATGCTGCCCTGTCTTTGAAGATTATCAACTTTGTTTACTACTAAAATCACTTCTTTATCCAAATTTCTCAAAAGCCTGGCGATTCTTTTGTCTGCTTCGTTATCTTTTTCATTCCAATCAACTAAAAATAACAGAAGGTCTGTATTATTAATCGCATATTGGATACCTTCTTGGATATTTGAATCTATCTCTTTTTTAGTACCAAATTCCATACCGGCGACATCAATCAAATTAAATTTTGATTTACCCCAAGATACTTCGCCAAAAAGACGATCTCTTGTTGTTCCAGGAACCGATGTTTCAATTGCAATTCTTCTTCCGACCAGACGATTAAAAAGAGTGGACTTTCCAACATTTGGACGCCCGATCATTGCTACAGTTTTTAGTTTTGTTTCGCTCATAGTTTGCTTACAATAACATAAAATATCATTTCTATCAATGGAAGTAGCATGAGTAAATGTTTTTAATATAATGAAGATTTCTGATAATAGGAACGCTTGTGATATATTACCCTTATGATTATAGAAGTAGTGCCAGAAATAAAAACATTTTTTGAGAATCAAACTTTTTCTTATTTAGTCCCCGAACATTTGGCGGATTTGATTAGAATTGGCTCGGTAGTGCAAATACCATTTGGCAAAAAGATAACCAGAGGAGTTGTTAAATCGATCTGTAGCAAACAAGCAGCTGATGGCACGGTAAAGTACGAGATTAAGACAATAAAATCTGTTGATATAAATTTTCTGCTACCGACAATTTATATGGAAATTGCCGAATGGGTTTCCAATTATTATCTCTGCAACTTAGGGGAAGCAATATCCATCTTTCTGCCACCACAGATGAAACGTCCGAGAACGGACAACAAGCAGAGAATGGCAGATAAAAAACCAGAAAATGATATCGTTTTAAATGATGAACAAAAAATTGTTTTCAATGAGATAAAAAAATCCCTGAACTCTGAATTTGTTAAAGACAAAGAAATCAAGCCTATTTTGCTTCATGGGGTCACAAGTAGCGGCAAGACGGAACTTTATATAAAAGCATCAAGAGAAATAATCGATTTTGGCAAACAGGTAATTATCCTTGTCCCGGAGATTATGCTTACTCCCCAGACCGTCCAGCGTTTTGAACAGGTTTTTGGAGATAAAGTGGCTCTGATGCATTCCGGTCTGTCTAAATCCGAAAAGTATAATTGTTATTATGATTTTTACAATGGGAAAAAACCAATTATCATTGGTCCTCGCTCAGCACTACTTGTACCAAGCGAAAAGATTGGTTTAATAATAGTTGACGAGGAACAAGAAGACTCTTTTAAACAGGAACAAAACCCACGATATCATGCAGTTGCATTGGCTGAACAAATTGCCATAAAAACCGGGGCTTTGCTCGTTTTGGGTAGCGCCACGCCAAGAATTGAAAGCTTATATAAAGCGAAAACAGGCACTTATAAGTTGCTGAAGATAAAAAATCGTCATAATACAAATTCTCTGCCCTCTTCAAAAATGGTAGACCTACGAAATGAAGTAAAACTCGGTAATTTCTCCCCTATTTCTGAAGCCTTACAAGAAGGTATTAGCAAAACTCTCGCGGAAAAGAAACAAATCTTATTGTTTCTAAACAGAAGGGGCACAGCCACTTTTGTTTCATGCCGTGATTGTGGATTTATCAGTCTCTGTCCAAATTGTTCGATACCTCTTGTCTATTATTTTAATTTGAGACACCAGCACTTAGCATGCCATCATTGCGGTCACGAAGAAACAGTCCCATTATCGTGCCCAGAATGTCAAAGTTATAGAATTAAATTTTTTGGTGCTGGTATTGATAAGATTGTATCGGAAATTGAAAAGCTATTCCCTAAAGCCAGAATCTTCAAGGTTGACTCTACAACTATTAATTCCAAAAATGATTACGAAAATTTCTATAATAAGTTTAAAAACAATGAAGTAGATATAGTAATAGGTACACAGATGATTGCAAAGGGTCTTGATATTCCGAATGTAGATCTAGTTGGAATTATATCAGCAGATACTGGATTAAATATGCCACATTACAAAGCAAATGAAAAAACTTTTCAAATTCTGACTCAGGTTTCAGGACGTAGCGGCCGAAAAGAAAACCGCGGATCAACCATTCTACAGACCTATTGGCCGGATGCTCTACCGATTCAATCAGCTCTAAACCATGATCTCAATCAATTCTACGAGAATGAGATTGTCCAAAGAGAAAATTTTAACTACCCACCTTTTTGCAAAATTGTTAGAATAGTTTCGGAACATGCTGATAAAAATAAAGCTCTTGCTGAAATTGTAAAATTAGAAGCAATTTTGAGACAAGATAACTTCATAATTATTGGTCCAGGCGCTTGCTTTTACCAAAAGCTTCATAACAAATTCAGGTATCATTTAATGATAAAATGTGATAAGATTGATAAGGAGATTGTAGATTTATGGAAAAAATTTCCCAATTTAATATGGGATGTTGAGCCAACTAATCTACTATAAATTTAGGGATTTTATGGAAAACAAACAGACAATTTTAGTCACTGGCGGTGCTGGCTACATAGGAAGTATCACGGTTAAGGAACTAGTTTCCTGTGGTTATGATGTAGTAGTAGTTGATAGTCTTGAGAATGGGCACAAAGAAGCTATTGCTGACTTAGCAGAATTAGAAATTGCAAATGTTGGTGATAAAAAAGCAATGGATGCAATATTAAAAAAACATAGACCAACCGCAATAATTGACTTTGCAGCCTATCTTGCTGTTGGTGAATCAATGGAAAAGCCTGAGAAATATTTCAAGAATAACGTTGAAAACTTTATAAACCTCCTAGACGTAATGGTTGAAAATGGTTGTAAATTTATTATCAAATCGTCAACAGCTTCTACTTATGGCAATCCACTCAAAGATGAAGATTTCCCCCTGAAAGAGAAATATACTTCAAGATTTAAACCAGCTGCATCATGCCTATTACCGGGGAAATTCGATGGAGTTGAAACATCCGGGGAAGATTTTTTCTTAAAGTTTATCGATCTTTACAATAATTTGATTTCCAACAGACCAGAACTGAAGCTGACAGAAGATGATCTGTCTATGCTTAGAATACCTGCGTCAATTTATGGGTTATCAAAGCTCCTCGATGAAATAATTATGAAGAAATATGACAAGCTCTTTGGACTCAAAGGAATTGTATTAAGATATTTTAATGTTTGTGGCGCGTTAATTGATGGCACTATAGGAGAAGACAAACCAAGCCCAACCACTCTAATGACAGTTACCATGTGTCAGATTATGGGCAAAAGAGACAAACTTGAAATATTCGGCAATGATTACCCTACAAAGGATGGGACCGGTGTCAGAGATTATATTCATGTTGTAGATTTAGCAAATGGCCACGTTAAAGCATTGCAATATCTACTAAAATCAGAACGATCAGACATTTTCAATCTTGGAACAGGTAAAGGATCTACCGTGATGGAAATTATTAGGGCTGTAGAAAAAGCAAGCGATAGAAAAGTAAATTATATTATTTCGACAAGAAGGTCGGGAGATCCGGTTGCTTCGTATGCTAGCTCAAAAAAGGCAAACGAAATCTTAAAATGGGAAGCCCAATATTCTGTTGATGATATGGCAAGCACTGCATGGAAATGGCATGAAACCCATCCAAATGGGTATGGCAAATCATAGATATTTTTTATATAACCATTAATGTTATTACCAAATGAAATTAGAAATAATAAAAACTAGCAATCCAATTCTTAGAGCCAAGACCGAAGAGGTCAGCGATTTTGGTATGGAATTTCAAGCCTTCATAGATGATATGATTGATACCATGAGAGCTGCTAATGGCGTTGGCCTTGCCGCTCCTCAAGTCAAAAGTTCAAAAAAAGTAATAGTTTGCGAATACAAGGCCGAAGAGGACTCAAGATTTAAATCCTTTCCCCTGACAGTTATTTGCAACCCAAAAATAACTAAAAGATCGAAATCATCTAGAAATATGGTGGAGGGGTGTCTGTCTTTTCCTGGCTTAGAGATAATTGTTAAGAGACCTAGCGACGTTACTGTGACTGGCAAAGATCGATTAGGAAATAATCTGACTATCGAGGCAACTGGCCTATTCTCGAGAGTACTTCAACATGAAATTGACCATTTAAATTCAACTCTACTAATTGACCATATCCGAGAGATAGACGTTATATTTATAGGTACTGGAACTCTCGGCATCGATGCTCTAGAAATTTTAGCTATTGATCCCCAATATAAGATCAGGGCAGTCATAACCGGCAATTCCCAGGCTGTTTCCAGAAAACATAATAAAAAGAAAAATCCAATTGAGGAGATTGCAAACAGATATAATCTACCAATAATCAAAACCGACAATATTAAATCTCCTGACATTGTTGAAAAAATTAAAGCACTGAAACCGAAGCTTGGGATAATGGCCGATTTTGGACAGATCATTAGTAAAGATATAATTGATATTCCAGAATTTGGCATAATAAATATCCATCCGTCTCTTTTGCCTCAGCACAGAGGACCATCACCGATTCAACAAACAATTTTAGACGGTGATAAGGTTACCGGAGTATCTCTAATATTGACTGGCGAAAAAATGGATGCTGGTGACATCATTTCACAGGCTAGTGTCCAGCTTCGTGGCACAGAGACAACAACTATTTTAAAACCTTACTTAGCAGAAATTGGTGCTTCGCTTCTGGTTAATTCTATCCCTTATTATCTGACCAAGGATCTAGAACCAACACCCCAAGATGATAGCAAGGCAACATACAATCGACTTTTCAAAAAAGAAGATGGATTTGTCGACGCAGATACACCCAAAGAGATAGTAGACAGAAAAATTAGAGCATTTAGCGACTGGCCAAAGGCATTCGCAGTTGTAAAAGACAAAAAAGTGCAATTGATTGCCGGTCATTTTGAGAAGGATTTGACCTATGCGCTAGATCGAGTCAAGCCTGAAGGCAAGAATGAAATGACCTACGAAGATTTTAAAAGGGGCTATCGTACAGAATTGACATTTAGCTAATAATTTGTTATTTTAATAGTGAATTTTTGTAATTTAGGAGAATAATGTTAAGAATCAGATTAACCAGAGTCGGTAAGAAAAACAGCCCTGCATATCGTGTAGTAGTAGCTGATCACAAAAGAGCAGTAAAGAGAAAATCTATTGAAATTCTTGGGCACTATAATCCTGCTTCTAATCCAAAAGGTCTTGTTATAAACAAAGAAAGATCTTTGTATTGGATTAGCATGGGTGCACAACCCTCTGACACGGTCCGCAATCTTATGTGCGATCTTGGTATTTTAGCAAAAGATGCGAAAGCCAAAAAAGTATATGCAAAAGCCCCAGTTAAAGAAGAAAAGGCAGAGGCAGATACCGCAGAGCCTGCTATAACAGAGGAAGCAATCAGTGAAGAATCACAAACAAAAGCACCTGTTGAAGCCGAAGAGGTTGTAGAACCAGCTGTTGAAGAGAAATAACAAATTAGCTATCATTAGCCTGATATATTAGTAAACCCGCATCGAAACTGCAATCGATGCTAAGAAAGGAAATTATGACAGAAGCAGATGAAAAGTTTGTTGAAGACGTAGTAAAAGCAATTGTCGACAATCCCGCTGATGTAAAAACAGAGCGAACAATCGATGAACGTGGCGTTTTAATCAAACTCTATGTGAATCCAGAAGACATGGGCAAAATTATTGGTAAAGATGGTAAGACTGCCAAAGCGATTAGAACTTTACTTAGAGTCTTCGGCGCAAAGAATAATGCCAGATTGAATTTGAAAATAGTTGAGCCAGAAGGATCTGAAAGAGTTGTCAGAGAAGATAAAGAAGAAGATACTACAAGCAATGTTATGGATGATGTTCCAAACGATGTATTAGCATAATATAGATACTATATAAAAGAGACCGCCACAAGCTTCCGTCTAGGATCGGCCTAGCCGAGACTGACTAAAGCTTGGCGGCTCTTTTTTTAAGAGTTACAAGAATATATGATAGATTTATAATCAATAAACCTATTTAAATTAGTTAACAATCAAATGAAATTCGACATCATCACATTATTTCCAGAAATGTTCAATGGACCTCTCTCAGAGAGCATCATTAAACGTGCTAGCGAAAAGAAGCTAGTTAATATCGCTTGTCACAATCTTCGAGACTATGCGACTGACAAACACAAAACTGTTGATGACACGCCATGTGGTGGTGGCAAAGGTATGGTTTTGAAGATCGACGTGATGGACAAAGCTATTACGGATATAAAAGACCAAGAGCCAGATAAAATAAGAACTATTTTGCTTACTCCAAAAGGTAATAGATTTAATCAAGAAAAAGCGATTGAGCTAGCAAAATATAAAAGAATAATATTAGTTTGTGGCCATTATGAGGGATTTGATGAAAGAATCAGGGAGCACCTTATTGATGAAGAGATTTCTATCGGCGATTTTGTTTTAACCGGTGGAGAGATTCCAGCCATGTGTATAATAGATGCCGTTTCAAGAATGATACCTGGCGTACTATCAGAGGGCTCAGAAGTCGAGGAAACTTTCATGAAAAAAGACGAAAATGGTAATTATCTAAAAGAATATCCTCAATATACTAGACCTATAGATTATAACGGATGGAAAGTGCCAGAGGTACTGCTATCTGGAGATCACAAAAAAATCGCCGAATGGCGAGATGATAAAAGAGATATAATAAAGTAATTCAATTGACTTCTTCTTGGGGGGGGTACTCCGGCTCGTACCCAGTACGAGCCGGAGTGTGTTGCGATGTTGCTGCTTATGCAGCGATCTGGATTGCTTTGGTCTGATGCCGCTTGCTAATTTCAAGGATGGTATCAGCTACCTCCTTGGCCTTGCAAGCAAGACCGACGCGGATTTTGCCTTTGATGAGCAGAATGACCTGTTGGCCACGCTCAATCATGGCTTTGGCACGACGCGCAATATTGCGCAGCCAGCCAGGCAATTTCGCTTCCGTTGCCGGCTTTTTGGCACCTTTGGTGCTGGGATTAGATCGCTTTGCCATAACTCGATACCTCCTAGGGGTTCTGAGACACTGCTCTCTATCATAAAAATATGGGGATTTAGAGAGCAGGGTTAGAATACATTTACCCTAGACTCTGGTCTCTAAAAATGGTATGGTTTATTATTGGATATAGCAGCTATAGTACCACTTTTAGGAATTAAGTCAATAGACCGGTAGCTGCAATCAACTACACTAAATGATTCAAAATAATTTTAAAATTCAATCGAAATATCAGCCTGCCGGTGATCAACCGGAAGCTATTTCTAGTTTAACGAAGAATATTGAAAAAGGTGTTAAACATCAGACACTTTGGGGTATAACTGGTAGTGGTAAAACATTTACAATGGCCAATATTATCCAGAATGTGCAGAAACCAACACTTGTTATAGCCCACAATAAAACATTAGCCGCTCAGCTTGCCGACGAATTCAGGGAATTCTTTCCAGAGAATGAAGTACACTACTTTGTTTCGTACTATGACTACTACCAGCCAGAAGCTTATATCCCCAATTCAGATACGTACATAGAGAAAGACTCATCGATAAATGATGAGATCGAAAGATTACGCCATGCTGCTACTCATGCATTGCTGACTAGAAAAGATGTGATCATCGTCGCTTCTGTTTCCTGTATATATGGTATAGGTTCACCTGAATTTTATCTCGGGGAAAATTTCTTCTTCAAAGTAGGAGAAAAGATTGATAGGAATGAATTTCTACGAAGACTTAACGTCCTACAATACGAACGCAACGATATTGATCTCAAGAGAGGATCATACAGACTCAAAGGTGATACTCTAGAACTGATGCCAGCCTACTCAAATAATTCTTATAAAATTGATTTTTTTGGAGATGTCGTTGAGAGAATTCAGGAAATGGATTGGATAACAGGAAACGGTCTTAAAAATTTCAATGAATTTGAAGTATTTCCAGTAACACACTTCATGACACCACCAGAAAAACTTAAACGTGCCGTCGTAGAGATTAGAAACGATTTACACATTCAAATAGCAGAGTTTAAGAAATCAGGAAAATTGCTTGAAGCAGAAAGAATTGAGCAGAGAACTAATTTTGACATAGAAATGATTGAGCAAACCGGGACATGCTCTGGAATCGAGAACTATTCAAGATATTTTGATGATAGAAAACCGGGAGAACCATCGACTACATTGATTGATTATTTTCCGAAGGACTTCTTGATGTTCATTGATGAATCACATATTACCGTCTCACAAATAGGAGCGATGTTTGAGGGAGACAGATCTAGAAAAAATAAATTGGTTGATTATGGCTTCAGACTTCCTTCGGCTTATGATAATAGACCGCTTAGATACCCAGAGTTTTATAAGAAAATAAATCAGGTAGTTTTTGTCTCTGCAACCCCAGGACAATATGAACTATTGAAAAGTTCGGAAGAAAATATTGTAGGGGAAAATCATAAAAAGTATGACGCGATTATTAAACAGTTTATTCGTCCTACCGGATTGCTTGACCCAGTGATAGAAGTAAGAAAAACTAAGAACCAAATAAATGATCTTATTTCTGAAATCACATTAACTACAAAGAAAAATCAGCGGGTGCTTGTTACCACCCTTACTAAACGAATGGCTGAAGAATTAACAGATTTTCTACTAGAAAAGGATATTAAAGTTGCCTATCTCCACTCAGATATCGTAACACTCGAGCGGTTAGAAATACTCCATAAACTTCGATTGGGTAAATTTGACGTTTTAGTGGGAATAAATTTACTTAGAGAGGGATTAGATCTTCCAGAAGTATCACTGATTGCTATTTTGGACGCGGATAAAGAAGGGTTCTTAAGAAGTGCAACTTCCCTAACCCAAACAGCCGGAAGAGCAGCGAGACATGTTGAAGGAAGGGTGATAATGTATGCCGATAATATTACTAAATCCATGAAGCTAACTATAGATGAGACGTCAAAGCGACGAAAAATGCAAGAAGAATTTAATCAAAAACATAATATCACTCCCTTGAGTATACAAAAGGATGTTTCGCCTGAAATAATTGAAGAAGAACAGAGACTGTCAAAAATTGATGGTGAGTTTAACAAATTACCCAAGAAAGAAAAATATCATATCATCAAGGAGATGAAAAAGATGATGGAAATGGCTGCCCTAAAGTTGGAATTTGAGAGAGCAGCAGAACTAAGAGACCAAATTGCGATTATGGAGCAGAATATCTAATAGGCTAAACGGCTCTGAGCTTGACTTTTGACCCTTAAAGAGCTATAATTTCGTGGTATTATGAATCATCAAGATCTATACAAATTACTTGTAACTGTTCAGAAAAATGTACGTTGCCCTCAGTGCGGCAAATCGTACGATTTTCCTTTGATTCAGATCCGTGGTGTTGTTGATTCATTGGTTTTCCTAGAACTCAACTGTTCGAGCCACATGCCCCTACTGGCTACTGTAAGTCTAGCAAAGCAATCGCCTGCTTCTATGGCTAGGAGAACTGAAATTACCTCTAACGATGTAATCGAAACATACAAGTTTTTTAAAGATTTTAATGGAAGTTTCGAAAATCTATTTGAAAATTCAAAAAATAACAATACCAATAAATAATTTAAGGTAAAAATGACAGAGTTTAAACTCAAGACCACTGAAAAAAATGCAAAAGCCAATAAGCTTAGACAAGAAGGCAAGATTCCTGCTGTTGTTTATGGTAAACATTTTGAGCCAATAGCAATCGCCGTAGATAGAATAGATTTCGAAAAAATTTTTAAAGATGCTGGAACTTCCAATCTTATAGATGTTACTGCTGGTGAAAAAAAGTTCAAAGTATTGGTTCACGACACTCAAATTGATCCAATCTCCGGAGACATCATTCATATCGACCTCTTAAAGGTAAATATGAAAGAAAAGATTCATGCTGAAATCCCATTAGAATTTGTTGGCGATTCAAACGCTGTTATAAATCTAGAAGGTTCCCTAATCACTCCTGTTGATTCTATCGAGGTTGAGTGTTTGCCGGGTGATCTTATGTCCGAAATTACAGTCGATATATCTGTATTGGATGATTTCGAAAAAAATATTAAAGTTTCCGATCTTAAACTCCCTGAAACTATTGAAATTTTGAGTGATCTAGAAGAAATTATTGCATTTGTTCAGGAGCCACGAAGCGAAGCTGAAATGGAGGCTCTAAACGAAGAGATCGTGGAAGATGTTGAGGCTATCGAAGTTGAAAACAAGGGTGAAGCTCCAGCTGAAGAAGGCGCTGAAGAGAAAAAGGCTGAAGAGAAAAAAACCGAGTAATTTTACCGTCAATTCTGTTACATATTGCAAAAATGCCCGTAAGGGCATTTTTGTTTTAGCACATGCTGACCATAATCAGAGGTTTACAAAAGACCGATAGAAAAACACACATTTTTCTGGTATGTTTTCACTTGATTCAATTTATTTTAAAATACACACAATGAATTTTTTCATCAAATCATTTGGCTGCCAATATAACGAGTGGGATGCTGCCCGCCTGGCTTTTGTCCTAAGAAACTTGGGTTTACGAGAAACAAATAAAGAAGAGGCCGACATAGTGTTTCTCTTGAATTGTTCTGTCCGAAAAACCGGGGTTGATCGAGCTATGAGTATTACTAAGAATTTTATCAAAGAAGGGAAAAAGGTCTTTGTATCTGGCTGTATTCTCGAAAAAGATAAAAAAATATTTGCCAACAAGGGAGCTAAGATCTGGGACAATGGCGATATCGATAGTTTGAAAGATTTCCTGAGCCTTGATGGTGATCAAGCTCTAGTTCTGTCTAGCTTGTTAAAAGAAGGACAAAAGAGATCGAATTATATACCTATTATGAAAGGTTGCAATAATTTTTGCTCTTATTGTGCAGTGCCATATACCCGCGGTAGAGAAATATCACGTCCTGCCATAGAAATAATTGAAGACGTGAAAAAGGTGGCTGACGCCGGCCATAAAGAAATATGGCTTCTGGGCCAAAATGTAAATTCTTATGAATTTGGTTTTTCCAAACTGCTAAAAGAAATCAACAATATTCCAGGGGACTTTGTTGTTTATTTTACTTCGAATCATCCCAAGGATATGAGCGACGATATAATTGATGCTATTGCATCACTACCAAAAATTGCAAAATCTATTCACCTGCCGATACAATCTGGTAGCAATAAGATATTAAAGGCGATGAATAGACCGTACACAAAAGAGATATATTTGGAATTAATAAGAAAAATACAAAATAAAATTCCTGATGTAAAATTATCGACTGATACTATAGTTGGCTTTCCAGACGAAACTCTGGATGATTTTCAAGAAACTGTTGATGTATTAACAAGTGTGAAATTTTCGCAAGCCTTCAATAATAAATATTCCCCACGAGAAGGTACTGCTGCTTTTAAGCTAGGAGATCCTATCCCATGGATTGAGAAAGAACGTCGTTGGCGAATATTAAATGATATTTCTAATAGTTAGTTAGAGTATTTCTCTATAAGACACTTATAAATATTTGCACTTTTTTTTGGTTTGCGATCTATTGTGAACAATCCAAACTTCATACTGTAACCATGAGCCCATTCAAAATTATCCATTAGACTCCAATGGAAATACCCTTTGACTGGCATATTGTCATCTAAGGCTTTTTTGATCTGTCCTAAAGCATCTTTTATGAATTCCGGCCGCAACTTATCATCTGCGTCTGCAATACCATTTTCTGTTATATAAATTGGCTTACCCCAATGGATATTTTCCTTAATAACCTCGTAAAGGCTTTCTGGATTTATTCCCCAACCAAAATCGGACTGATTCTCTCCTGCTTGTTTTGCACTCTTGCCAAAACCAACAATAAATTTCATATAGTGATTAATACCAAAAAAATCACAATAATTTTTTATAAAAAATAAAAATATTTCATGAGTAATTTTTGGAGTAGCCCAAGTGAAAATTTTATCTAAAAAATTTTCGGTCGCTGGCCTATAAACAGCGATATTCATCGCAATACCAATTCTTGCATTTTTGACGATTTTTTTAATTTTTTTGTATGCTCTTTTCTGGCAATCTATGAAATTAAACCATCCTTTGATCATCTTGAAATAATTTTTTTGGCCCGGACACCAATCACCATGGATATAGCCCTTGAGCAGATAAACATTTGGTTCATTCAGGATTGCCCATAGGTCGATGAGTTCGCCGAGCTCTTTGGCTACAACCATAGCATAACGTTCAAAATAGAAACCTATCTTCTTGTTCACAATACCTCCATTTTTTGCCAGCCAGAAAGGAAAAGTAAAATGAAAAAGCGTGACCATTGATTTAATGCCATTTTTCTTAAGCTCAAGTAATATCTCTTTGTACTGCTTTATTACTTCATAATCAAAGACCCCCTCTTTTGGCTCAATTCTAGCCCACTCTATAGAGAACCGATAAGCATTCTGCTTGGTCTGTTTTAGGAGTCGTATGTCCTCACGCCAATTGTTCCAGCTATCATTAGCGACTTCCGAAGTCGAGCCATCGATAATATTCCCTGGGATTTTCTCCCATTGATACCAATCATTATCATAATTGCCGCCCTCAATTTGATGGGCAGCAGTAGCAGAACCAAATAAAAAACCTTTTGGAAATTTCATAGACTTTTTAGATATTCTTCTGCTGCATCTTTAGTAGGTGCAGCTAGATTTTTCGGCATTTTATCAAGACTAAACCACTTTATTTCGGAATGTTTAAGAGGTTCCATATTTTCCGGATTACCATTTATAATTTTGGCAACGCAATTAAATGCGACCCAGTGATCGCCATCAACAAAATGATCTGTATGTTTGAGCCATTTAATGATTTCTATATCTATATTTAATTCTTCTTTGACCTCTCTTTTCATCATTGCCTCAACGGTCTCCCCATACTCCACTGCGCCGCCAGGCTTGCACCAGATTCCAATATCGTTTTTTGCCTTCTTGCCTCGTTTCAACAAAAGAGTTTCTTTTTTATCGTTGATAATTAATACCCCTCCACCAACACCGATATAATCTTTTCCAGGTTTTGGATTAGCCATTTATCTCTTTGATTAATTCCTCAGCATCTATCTGCCCCCTATCCCCTTCTCCATATTTTCGAACTGCTATTTTCTTGGCTTCGATTTCTTTGTCACCGACTATTAGCATGTAAGGGATTTTTTGCATTTCAGCTTCACGGATTTTCTTGCCGATGGATTCTGTTCTATCATCAATAGAGACTCTGATTCCTTGGTCTTGCAATGCTTCTCTGATTTTCTTTGCATATTCGAGATGTCTATCAGCAATCGGCAGTATTTGAGCTTGAATTGGCGCCAACCATGTTGGAAAAGCACCACCAAAATGCTCAATTAAGATGCCAATCATGCGTTCAAACGCACCAAATACTGCAGCATGTATTAAGACTGGAGTCTTTTTTTCACCATTTTCGTCTATATATTCACAATCAAAGCGTCCGGGTAATTGAAAATCTAACTGGATAGTGGCTAACTGCCAAGATCTACCAAACACATCTTTGATATTAACATCGATTTTTGGGCCATAAAATGCGCCATCCTTTTCCTTCAGCTCATAGCTGATTTTTTCAGACTCAAGTACCTTTCTTAAGTCATCTTCAGCCTTGTCCCAAGTCTTAATCTCACCTATATATTTTTCCGGTCTAGTCGAAAGGAAAAACTCTGGTTCTAATGTGAGTTTTTTATAAAATTCTTTGACCATTTTTAATAATTTACCAATTTCTTCGCCGATTTGGTCTTCTCTCATAAATATATGAGAATCATCTTGGGTAATTTCTTGTACTCTCAAAAGACCATTTAATTCACCCGATTGCTCCTTGCGGTGAACATGACCTATTTCTGTGTAACGAATTGGCAGATCCTTATATGATCTTGGTTTCGTCTGATAAATCTTTACATTAAATGGACAATCCATGGGTTTCAGTCCATAAATATCTTCGCCGATATTAAAAGTGAACATGCCATCTCGATAATGGTCCCAGTGGCCAGATGTTATCCATAAGCTATTTTTGGCTAGAAGTGGAGTCTTGATCTCAATATAATCATATTTCTTACGAATTGATTTGCCAAATTTTTCAAGCTGAGTCCAAATAGCCATCCCTTTTTCGTGCCAGAAGGGCATACCCGGAGCTTCGGGATGAAAAGAGAACAAATCCAGCTCTTTGCCTAATTTTTTATGATCGTGCTTAGCTGCTTCGATCATCATCAGCTCATATTCTTTTAGTTCGTCTCTAGTTTCGAAAGCCAACCCATAAATACGCTGCAACATCTTATTCTTTTCATTACCACGCCAATAAGCACCAGCGATTTTATCTAATTTCCAGCCAATGTTTCTTAAATTTTTCGCAGACTCGATGTGTGGCCCAGCGCAAAGATCAGCAAATACATATTGACCGCTTTTCTCGTCTTTTATGTCATATATTGAGACACTCTCATCATCAATTTCACTTGCTAATTCAGATTTATACTGTTGACCTATTTTTTTGAAAAAATTTTCAGCCTTGTCTTTCGGCTCCTTCCTGCATTCTAGGGCAAAATCACCAGCAATCATTTTTTTCATTTTCTCCTCAAGGATTGGCAGGTCTTCTGGGATTAAAGTTCTTGGCAAATCAAAATCATAATAAAAACCATTCTCAATAGCCGGTCCGATACCGAGCTTTGCCTCTGGAAACATATCCAAAACAGCTGCAGCCAAAACATGGCTAAGCGAGTGTCTAACTTTTTCGATGTCGATTTTCTCTTGCATCTTTGTCCTTCTTTGATTACCCAAAAATGGGGTTTGAAATATTTAATAAATTTATTGTAACAAAAAAGACCCAAAGAACTCGAGAGCTCCCTTTATTTGGGGGCGGTTCCATCTCGATTTGGATCTTAATTTACTCATTCGCTTGAGTTTGCGCCAAGTCTCCGGGGCGGTACTCCCATCATCAACTTGGATAATTCTATTATTTTACCACTTTAACAAAAAAAGTAAATATCAAAACCTAATAATTCCTTAGGACTAACTTAAGCTGATGGGCTAAATCTTGGTCATTGATAACTTCCAACTTATATTTAACATTTGGATTTCCAAGACACATTCTACTAACCATTTCACCTTTATACCACCAAACTACTATATCTGAAGCCGCCATTCTGGCGATCTCAAGCTCTGCGCCAGTCCCTAGAGATGGTGCGCCAACATATGCGACTACGATATCAGAAGAAGCTACTTCCCTGTGATCAGTTTTCCAAACAATAGACGGCACTTCATTGGGATCCTTGATCGGATCCGTGCTATTAAGATGTGGCACATAAACATTGCTACAAAAGTTTGAGCAAACTGCTGCTAAATTTTCATATGATTTTCTTAAATTTTTACCCTTTGGCTGTATGGTGAGAGCACCTGAAATATAGATTTTGCCGATAGTTGCGGAAAACATGAATTTTTCATCTGCATTTTTCTCCAGATAAACATTTTTGATTTCTCCTTCGATCATCTTGTCCCAACATGGTTTGCAGCACCACCAATGTCCCCAGAGATAAATATCAGCGTCTTTTATGTCTATCCCCTTCTCTAGACATTTTTGTACTGCGCTATATTCAGAGTGCCCGTCTTGATTACAAACTTCCTTGCAAAAATGATAGTCGGTTCCAGTCTTGCTTCCTTTTAATACTCTGGGGCAGACGCTGACCGTAGTACTTGCATTGGTAGCCGTCATTATTATTTTGCCGTCTTTGACCAAGACTGCTCCTGTTGGCTGTTTTCTGCAGCCAGCCTTCATAGCAGCCTCTTTAGCCGCTAATATATATTCATTTTCAGAACCGACAAACTTGATTTCTCTACCTTTAGGCAGATAAGGGTAGTTGATTTTTTTCGTCGCCACTTTCAACCCTTTCGTCTAATGAAATTAGGTGATTCTTTTTTAATTTATCCAATTGGCCATTTTTGACTAAATTGATTTCATCATGCGGATCGAACTTATAATCCAACTGATAGCCTTGGACTCCCTGATATTTAGGTTTTGCAAGTCCATGATTCAAGGACTCTTCCTTAGAAAGAACACTCTCGGTAGTAGAAAAAACAAGCTGGGCAATTCTTTCACCGGGATATATCTTGATTTTTTGCGTTCTAGTCATATTAAAAACAGGGATCATAAGAGAGCCTTCGTAATGAGGATCTATAACGCCAGATTCAATAGATATACCTCTTCTGGTCGTGGAACTCCTAGGATAAAGGATAGAGACAAGTCTGCCTGACTTCATAGAAATCTTTTCTAGAGTCGAAATTAAGATAAATTCCCCTGGGAGCAATTCAAAGGTCTGCCCATGTTTTAAATGTAGACTATCTAAAAACTCATTCTTTTTTTCGTTATCAAGATGATCAGTATTCAAGCCCGTTCTTCCCTCTTCTCCAAATGACCAAATTTTTGGTATGAAAAAGTTCATACCAACCCGAACGTCGATTGCAGCTGGTTGTAGCTGAAATTGGTCTAAGCCTGGCTCAAAACTAAGCTCCCCATCAGCAATAGCAGTCAAAATTTCTTTTCTAGTTAGAATTCCCATAATTCACTCCGTACTTTAATAAAACTGATTGGTTTGCTTTTTTAACTGTTTTCAAAACAAGATTAATATCTCTTTTTTGATCAGTGAGTATTTTTAATCCTTTTCCAAAAATTTTTGGCTCAATGGTTATCCAAAGTTCATCGATTAACCCCTTATCAAGGAAAAGTGAATTAATCATACTTCCTCCGCCGACAAAAACTTTTTTAAAGCCTCTCTTTTTTAACATTTTTAATATTTCCGATGGCTCTTTTTTAACCGCATATTCAACAAGACCTGGCTTTTCAAATTGCTTTTCACTTTCATCCAGGGTCATCACAAGGTTTAGTCTGCCTTGCAAAGGTTTGTCGCCAAAAGTTTTATAGGTATTTCTGCCAAAAATTATTACTCCGGCTTTCTTGGTTTCAGATATAAAAAACTGCTTATCTTCTTTCGATGTCCAGTTCGCGGCGTGGTCAGCGTCATAAGCTATCACACCATCAAGTGACTGAGCCATGATTATTATTGTTTTCATAATGCTATCTTCATTTTTTTAACTGCTGATCTAGGTTTGTATTGTTCTGTTAATGTTTCGTAAATTTCATTTATTACGCTTTCGTCCCCTGCCATTGCTCTATCTAGATAATCTGGCCTGGGCTCAAAAACGATTGGGGGGTGAGAATTTTCTCTATTCACGATCTCCCATGCCTGGTCATAATGATTTTCATATATATGAGCATTGCTTACTGAATGTGTATAAACGCCTGGTCTTACGCCAAGTTTTGCTGCTAATAAATATTGGAGCAATGAGAAGCCGGCTGTATCGTGAGGGCAGCCAAGCATCATATCATTTGAGCGAACTATTGAATGCAAATGAAGTCTATCACCGATAATATTTACGGTAAATGTGTATGGACAAGGTACGTTTTTCTTTTTCGTGCCGCTGCCAAGACCGTCGTCTGCCGGATCCCATGTTACGACCACACCGTGGCGCGAAGATGGCTCATTCTGGAGAAGGGAAATTAAGTCTTTTATCTGATCACGCCCGAAATGGTGTCTCCAGCGATGACCATAAGCCGCAGCAATAGTACCATCTTCTTCTCGGAAATCATCCCATATTTTCGTATATTTACTTAAGAAATCATCTGGATCCTTGCTACCAGAAAGAAACCAAACCATCTCAGCTATAAATAGTTTTATGGGGATTTTGCGTAATGTTAATATCGGAAAACCAAAATCACACTGAAAAGTAAGTCCCGGCACTGCCTTTACTTTCATGCCAGTACGAACATTAAAATCTTCCACTCCTTCATTCAGAACTCTGGCTATTGCATCTTGGTATACATGATCAAACTGTGTCATTTATTTCCACTTTCCCTAATCTTGATTAGCAGATTGTCAATTTCTATATTTAATTGATCTATGGAGCTAGTATTACTAATTATGAAATCGGCCTTCTCCCTGCAATAATCTAGTCTTTGTGAGCTTTGGCCAAACATTTCTAAGTCTTCTTTTCTTTTAAACTCTTCAAAGGCTATTTCCTTCTCGCCTATCCGTGATCTTTTTCTGATTCTTTCATATCGTAATTCAACAGGAGCATCAATAAAAATAAGATAAAAATTATCTAGTTTTTTTAGGTAATCGACTTCTTCTACTGCTCTTATTGCGGATATTATAATATTATCACTTTTCATTCTAGCAACAGCCTCCCTTGCTAGATAATCGCCACCTTTTTCTTTCTTTAAATCGTTTGAAAAAGTGCGTAATGATTCACGTTCTAAGGATAAGCCTTTTTGAGAGACTTCTTCTCTAAGGATATCGGCAGTAGAAATATGCTGAAAATCTTTACTTTCCAGATATCTTGCAATCAAATCTTTGCCAGCGCCAATTGTTCCAGTTACTCCTAATATCATATTATTTTTCTCTATTAATCCATTTTTGGTCAATTGCTTTTTCTAAGTTTATTTTCTGCAAATTTGCTATCACTACCGCAATTCCGATTATATCAGCCAATTCGTGCGAGATCATCTTCTTGGACATCTCTTTTTCAACATATTTCGATTCTCTGCATTGGCGATTGTGAATAAGCCAGGCTTGAGAAAACTCGCCAACTTCTTCATATAATTTATGAATTGCATAATCATCATTAATTAAAATATCATGTTTTTTTGAATATCGCTCTGCATTGGCAATAATTTTTTCTTGTAATTCTGAAAAATCCATCGCTAATCCTTATTTAATGCCCGGTACTGGGAAATTTTCGGTCATTTCTTTAATCTCTTGTTTGATTTCGGCAAGTTTTTGCTCATCGCTGATATTTTCAGCAACGATATTAAACATTTCAGCAATCCGCTGCATTTCTTTAACACCCATTCCGCGGGTTGTTAATGCGGCTGTCCCAACTCTGATGCCGGAAGTAACTTTTGGCGGATTTGGGTCATTGGGAATAGCATTTTTATTTACTGTAATCCCTGCTTCGTGTAGAGCATACTCGAATTCCTTACCGGTTATGCTCTTGCTTCTAAGATCGACTAATATTAGATGATTCTCTGTCCCGCCAGTGACCAAGTCAAAATCAAAAGACATTAAAGTCTTGGCAAAAGTCTGCATATTATCTAAAACATTGCTTATATATATCTTAAATTCAGGTTTTAGCGCTTCGCCAAATGCAACTGCCTTAGCGGCAATAACATGCTCGAGTGGACCACCCTGAAGCATCGGGAAAACCGCTTTGTCAATCTTCTTTGCCAATTCTTCATTATTTGTCATAATGATGCCGGAACGTGGACCTCTTAGAGTTTTATGAGTTGTTGATGTAACTATATCAGCGATACCAATAGGAGAATCATGATAGCCAGTAGCAACTAATCCGGCTATGTGGGCTATATCTGCAATCAAATATGCGTCTACTTCGTCAGCAATCTCTCTAAATTTCTTGAAATCTATTTTTCTTGGATATGCTGAGTACCCACACATAATAACTTTTGGCCTTACTTCAAGTGCAATTTTTCTGATCTCTTCATAATTTAACTGTCCAGTTTCTGAATCAAGTCCATAGCTGTATGACTCAAACCATTTCCCAGAAAAAGAAACTTTGGCTCCATGAGTCAAATGTCCTCCAGCATCTAAACTTTGTCCGAGCAATTTATCACCTGGCGCAAGGATAGCAGCATAAGCTGCCATATTTGCACTTGATCCACAGTGTGGCTGAACATTGGCAAATTTGCAGCCAAATAATTTCTTTAATCGCTCAATTGCTAATGACTCTCCTTTGTCAACGCACTCACAGCCACCATAATATCTAGAGTATGGATAGCCCTCAGCATACTTGTTAGTGAGGATTGAACCAGTTGCTTCGAGGACAGCTTCTGAGACATAATTTTCAGAAGCAATCATCTCTAAACCTTCGACTTGGCGCTCTTTTTCACAATTGATTACTTCAAATATTTCTTTGTCTTGATCTTTCAAATTCATAATGGCTCCTTTATTTTTTCATCCCAAATTTTATTTGGGATCTAATTGCTATTTTGTACATTCCGATTCCACCTCGCTCAACATCCGCTTTGATGAGAAAGGAATGATTAAGGCCGGAATAACATCTAAATTTACCTATCTCTGATCATAAAACTTCTTTCGTTATCATCGAATAAATTCTATCAGCAATCTCTTCCTTTGACAGTAGGGTTTCTGCCTCTGTACAATCAATTCTTCGCCACTCTGGATATTTTTCTGTTAAACGGAGATATTCATTGACCGACCTCTTCATAAAATCGACATTCCCTTCGTGGATATCTTTGACTGCCTTTGTATATTTGCGCTTTCCCTTTCCGACAAACAGATTCTGACTTATCTCTACTGGGACATGTAAAAATAAAACTAAGTCTGGTTTTGGTATTTTATAAATATTAAACTCTAGCTCTTCAAGCCATTTCAAATACTTTTCTTTTTCATCAATATTGTCTATTTTTGCAGCCTGATGGCCCATATTTGACTGCGTGTATCGGTTTGAAATGACAATTTTGCCTTCTGAAAGATCTTTTTCTATTTGTTTACTTGCTTGCCAGCGATCCCCTGCATATAAAAGTGAGCCAAGATAGGGGCTGACCTGATCTGCTTCGCCGAATTCTCCATTGAGGTATCGGCCTACCATCTTACCAAAGAATGAATCATAATCAGGAAAATCATAATAAGCGGTCTCATGCCCTGCTTTTTTCAAGCTTTCAATCAATAAATCAGACTGGGTCTTTTTACCTGACCCGTCAGAACCATCTATGACAATGAATTTTCCGGTTTTATTTTCCATTCTTTAGCTTCTCATCAGCAGAGCCAAATCCATGTAGTCCGCGCTCTGTCTCGCTTAATTCTTCGACTTCTTCAACATCAACTGACATTATTGGCTGCACCAGCATCTGGGCGATTTTATCACCCTTTTTAATATGAAACGGCGTATTGGTCGTGTTTAGCAATATTATTTTATATTCACCCCGATAAGTATATTCTATCACCCCGCCCATCGTTTTTATACCATTTCGCAGAGCTAATCCGCTCTTATCCCAGATCAATGATACATAGCCCTCCGGCAGCTCAAATGCTAGCCCTGTAGGCACTGCAAGCCTCTCTCCTGAGTTTAAAGTTACATCTATTACGGAATGTAAGTCCAACCCTGCGTCACCATGTAATAAATGGACAGGAACAATGGCATCTTTATTTAATTTTTTTGCTTTGATCTTCATATATTTTGGGGATTAAAAAAGCGCTTTCACTATAAATAAGCGCCAATTTTGTTTTTATTTTTGTTTGTATGTTTATTATAGATAGTTAATGAATTTTAAGTAACTCTAGTTTTCCACAGTGAGCTGATTTATCGCTGTCGAAGTTGAATAATTGCAAATAATTTGCTAATATTCTTGTTGTTCCAATCTGGGAAATAAATACTTGGGGCTGTAGCTCAGTTGGTTAGAGCGCTTCATTGACATTGAAGAGGTCTGCGGTTCGAGTCCGCCCAGCCCCACCAAAAAAAGATCATCGATAGTGATGACCTTTTTTTTATTTAGAAAAATAATCTCTGATATAATAGATATATGAATAAAGAAATAGAGAAAACAATTGATTTTGTAAAAGATTTTTTCAAGGATGACATTTCTGGTCATGATTGGTGGCATACTCAGAGGGTTTGGAAAGCTGCACAATATATTTGCGAAAAGGAAAAAGCCGATGCTTTTATTGTAGAGATGGCTGCTCTGCTTCATGATATTGATGATCACAAGTTCTCAAGTGTAGAAGATGAGAAAGAGAGATCCAAGACGCGGAAATGGTTGGACACTCTAGGGATTGGCCAAGAAAAGATTGATAGAATTATTGATGTAATTTTAACAGTGAGCTTCAAGGATAAAAGGCATGCTATAAAACCAGAGACACTAGAGGCACAAATCGTCCAAGATGCAGATCGACTCGATGCACTAGGTGCTATTGGTATTGCCAGAACATTTGCTTACGGCGCACAGATAAATAGACCAATTTTCGACCCTGAAGAATCTCAGGAAGAAAATGGATCAAGTATAAACCACTTTCATGAAAAACTTTTGCTCTTAAGAGATATGATGAATACTAAAACTGCTAGAATAATTGCAGATAGGAGACATGAGATTATCGCAAAATATCTAAGAGAATTTATGGATGATTGGAGTGGCAAAGATTTTCTTTCATAAAATAATAGGTCCGTCCTTAATAATAAATAACCCCGATTAAATTTCGGGGTTATTTATTATTTAGATGGCCTTTATCTCTTTGGGGCGATGCTTATCTTTTGAGCTTTCTTTGGCTCTATTTTTGGAACAGTGATTGTGAGAATACCATTTTTCATATCAGCAACGGCCCTTTCGGTCATTACTTCAGATGGCAGGGTGAAACTTCGAGAGAATTTTCCAGTATGGCTTTCTTTGTAATAATAGCCTTTGTCCTCTTCTTTCTCTTCTTTTTCCTCTTTTTTCTCACCTGAGATTGTCATGACATTATCGAGGATTTCGACATTGATGTCCTCTTCCTTGATTCCTGGCAACTCGGCTTTAACTACAATTGAGTCTTTCTTATCTTTGACATCAATTCGAGGCATACCCCCCATTTTGGCAGGAGTAATAAAACTATCCTCTAAAAGCCGATCCATTGCGTCTCTCAAGGATACTGTTTCTCTAAAAGGTCTCCATGGCTCTAATTCTACCATAGCATTGTCCTTTCTCGATCCGACTTCTGGATCATTAATTACTTTTATATTAATACTACCATTGTGAATTGCATTGTTGATTTCTCTATCAACTTCGCGCTCGAAGTCGAAAAGTTCTTCAAATGCGGCATCAAAATACCGACATAGGGAAATCGCCAACGGAACAGAAGGCATTGATCTGCCTTGTTCAAGTGAGATTATTGACTGACGAGAAATACCGATTGCATCGGCTAATTCCTCTTGACTAAGGTGCTTTTCTTTTCGCAAGTCCTTAAGCCTGTTTTCGATTGGTAAATCTTTTTCTTCCATATCTAAAATGTAAAGCAGGCTTTACATCTTGTCAAGAGTCAAAATGATAGTTATTACTTTTTATTATATAGTCTCGCTTTTGTCTCCTTACCAAGAGTAAAAGTCATGGCTTCAGCAATAGGCTTATGCTTTTCAAAATAAAAAGCCAAGGAAATAATTTTTGTTTTATCGCCGATAGATTGGAAGATCCAATCTTCAATTTGTTTTAGAGTTGTATTTAGCAAATATAGGTAAACAATATCGGCCTTCTTTAAATCCTCCTCCGCCTTCTTGAAGTCGCCCAAGATAATCTTGATATTTTTTCGATTGCCACTTAGCCAAACATTCATCAGAGATCTAAGGTAACAATATAGGGACCTGTCTACTCCGACACCTTTTACTCCAAATTTCTGGACAGCGGTAATCAATGTCCTAGCGCTACCACAACCGAGATCTATAACAAGATCCCCCTTCTTTGCTCCGGCTAATTCCATCGAGTCTATAACTGCTCCGCGATATGAATAAACTACAGGTGAGCCAATCATTGTAGCTATGAGCAATGACCCCTGCCAAAAAACCACCAGCAGCAAAACTATCAAAATAAAAATAGAAAATGTTAAAATCATAAAGAAATCATAACATTATTTTACGTTATGGCAAAAGATGCTATAATTTAACAAAATAAAATGGAGCAATAATGGACCAAAATTCAGAGAAATTATTGAGTGATGATTTGAGAGACCTTCACGAGGTTTTATCAGAATTAAAACATTACTGGAAAAAACAGTCGAGCCTACGTTGGAATTTTCTCAGAGGCATTCTCTATGGATTTGGTTTCTTTATTGGCTCAGCGATTATCGCTGCAGGCGTAGTATATTTCCTAACCCACCTAGGACTTGATGGTAACAGCTTTTTGGGTGGATTGATCGAGAAAATTGTTAATATAGTTGATAGCACTAAACGTTGACAATAGACTCATAAAGTTATAAAATTATGAAGTTCAAAAATTGAACATATTTTTTTCACATGGGGGCGTATTAGCTTCGACAGAAGGTACTTTAAAAACATATTGCAAGTAAGTAAGTATTGCCGCTTCAAAGTGCATACAAAAAACTCAAGTGCAAAATCACTTGTTGAGCGCGTAAAGACAGCTTTTGCTGGCTTTGCTTTCGCTCCAGTTGCTGCTTAATAGCGACTGCATCCGCCCATTGCGTCTCGACGATGGATCACGGGTGTTATACATCGGGATGCTGCGTGTACGGTTCTCAAGCGTGCTCGATTAAGATTTCTTGAGGCAGGACAAAAGTTTTTTGGTCACGATTTAAGCTTAGTCTGAAAAATTTAATCGTGTCTAAACTTGTAGAATGTATGTTTTTGACCTTTTGGACGCCGGTGCAACTCCGACCGCCTCCACCATAAGGGAATCTGGACTAGTTTCAGGTTCTTTTTTGTTGGAAGTTGAGATCAAAAAATTAGCCGCAACAAAATCATTACACCGATAGCCCAAGAGATGATTTGTAGTTTTTATATTAGTTATATTTATTGCTATCTTTAGCAAGTTTGCATTCTTTTTGATCTACGAGATCGCGGTATGCTTTCTCATCACCGTACGGGAGGAAATCCTTATGGTGGGCCGGAGGAATAAATCCATCACCCTCCTTGTGCTTAATACCACACCAATATTTCTCTGTATCACCAGCGATTTTGACAGCATAATTCAGCGCACCATTTGCATAGCCGCAGTACATACACCAGATCTTATCGAAGTTTTCGACATAGGATAATTTTTGGCGATCTATTCTAATGTATTTCTTGCGTTCGATAATTGGCAGTCCATAGAGAGGAAAGGCAACATGGTGATAAATCTCTATAAAAAAATCCAGTATGACGATTGGTATCGCCATACCAAAAATAAATGGGACAGATACGGCATGACGCAAACGCTTATATTTGAAGTTTGATATTCTTTTATACATTACAAAAATGTAGCAGTAATTGACTACTTTATCAACCCTTTATTAAGGCCGATATCTATCTCTTTTTGACTATTTTGATAAGTTCTTGTGCAATTTCGCGATGGGATTCTTCATCTGCAAGCCACGTGTTGACTAGCGCTGTAGCTTCTCTACTACCTTCGAAGACTTTTTGTAATTCTTTGGCTCGTCGAATCATCTCTGCCTCGACTTGCTCAATCTCGTTGAAATATTTTAGATATTCTCTTTTTATGAACATTGTTCCTCCCTTAATAATTCACCAAGTTTTCGCAGCAAAATAACATGTTCCTCTGACTGTGATTCGAGAATCTGGAGTTTGCTTTTGATGGATTCTTCCTCTTTCGGAGAAAATGGCGACCAAAATAAGGAATCTTTTAGATGACGAGTGTAGATAGGTATTGATCTCTCCTCTACAACGATGGAGTCGCCGATTAATCTCCTGATTATATCTTTGCTCATTTGTTCCTTTTTTTAATATATAAAATTGGAATCTACTGATAATTATAGTTGCGCCATCCTACACATGCAAGAGATCGGAGTAATAATTGGGCTAAGCTATTTTAAAGCAAATGGATTAAAATTTGTCTTTTTGTCATAGTAATCTTGGCCCTCTGCCTTCTTCAAGAAGTTAACTATAACATAAGTTATCGGAGTGAAAATTATCTCGATAGCCGTTTTAAATACATAGTTTGAGACGATCAGAGCGATTATTAGTTCTTTTGGCAAAACGCCAGAAAAAGCAATGACGATAAAGATCAGACTGTCTAATAGCTCACCTACTAATGTTGATCCTACAGTTCTCATCCAGAGCCATTTTCCCTTGGAGGCAATTTTCATTTTTGCAAGGATAAAAGAATTTGAGAACTCTCCCACTAGATAAGCACAAAGGCTTGCGATAACTATTCTTGGCGCCTGACCAAGAATTTTTTGATAAGCATCTTGGTTCTCCCAGCCATTCGCGGAGGGCAAAAATCCGACCAAACCAAGGGTTATGGACATCAAAATAGCGCTAGCAAAACCTAACCAAATAACCTTCCTTGATTGCCTATATCCATAAACCTCGGTCAAGATATCGTTAAAAATATAGGCTAGAGGAAAAAGTATTGTACCGCCATCAAGAGAAAAACCACCGATCTGGGTGATTTTTGTCGAGGCGATATTAGATATCAATAATACTGCGACAAATATTACGGTGATTACATCTATATATTTGAAATTTTGCTTCATTTCTCCATTGACCATAGTTATTGCAATGACTTAACTTATTATCTATATCATAATTTTACGATCAAGCCAAGGCACCTTGCCATTACATATTAAGCCCAAAGATATAACACACAGATATATTTATGGGGAAATTTGTTATATAGAAAAATGGCAAATATCCAGTAAATCCTTGCATTAATGCCTGATTGAGTCTAGTGTTTAAGATAAGTAAGAGAAAGGCCCAGTATGAACTGTCCCCGTTGTGGAAGCAAGATGGAAGAAAAAGAGAAATCAGTAATTACAAAAGACGCTGATGGCGTCTCTGTAGTAAAGAAAACAGAAAAAGTTTTATTTTGCAGAGATTGCAAGGTTTCTTCTCCAATAAAATAAATATATAATCGTGCGAGACTCAATATATTTTTTCAGTACAAGTTGGTGCTAAAAATAATTTGACTGGACCTAATACATCCGTATGAGAAATGATTCGACTAGATGACGACCGATGGTCATCAATTTTGTCGTAAACTCTCTCAAATAATTTATAGTGGCTGCCCCATACTTTCAGTTGCAAGAAGATTCCTAATTTTCTCAATAACATCGATAGGTAAAGTTTCTGCTTTGACAATAAAATCAGCAGCGCCGAGTTGTAAACCCTGTCTTCTTTTTTGGTCGTCTGATAGCGCAGTTAGTATGATTACTGGAATACCAGCTGTCTCAACATCGCTTTTTATTTGTTTTAGAACGTCAAATCCATTGATTTTGGGCATCATAACATCAAGCATTATAATATTCGGTTTTGTTTCGCGAATCTTCTCGAGTGCTTCTTCTCCATCCCTGGCCTCTATAACAATGGCTCCTTCGGCCTTGATTCTCTCAACATACATCTCCAAAAGAGTTAGATCATCATCTACAACTAAGATAACTTTTTCTTCTAACATATTTCTCCTTATTTTATAATTCTAATTCCTCTTTTTTTGCGTTTATAAAGCGCAGCCAAGAGTTCATAATTTTTATGACTGTTTTAAGCGGAGCCTCAATAAGAAAATCCAAAGCCAAAATCATTGGGTTAAAAGAAGCAAACCGATCAGAGAAGAATTTTCCAATACGAATAAAAGGCATGAAGACAAGTTCTAGTATCGAAGTAAGAGCATCATCCCGCCCCCTCTTCATCGCTAGCTCCAGGGCGATATTTCTAATTCTAAATGAGAAGAAAGAGACAACAGAGACAAAGAAAAAGAAAAGTGTAATGCTAACAATATTAAATTTGAGATAGAGCAATAGCCAAATTACTGCAGACAATATACCCAAAGAAATGAAGGAATAAGCTAAATTAAAGAACATGAATGTAGTGGATCGGCTTTTAACAAGAGTGTATTTTTTATTATCCAACTGATTTTGAGTCAAAAGACTGATGACACTATCCGAGATTGTTTTGTAATTTCGACGAGAAGGAGATTTGACAAATGTACCAGCAAATAACATCAGCAACGGAGGCAAGGAGATATTTATTATCAAAGAAACCATATCAATCGAACCAGAGACATATTTGTCAAAAGGTATTTCAATAATAAAGGCCAGAGAAATTTTTGTTATTAATATAAATATTAAAGCCCTAAAGGTACCTCTCCATACTTTATTTCTTGCTTCGGCAACTTTAAGGTTATATTCTTCCATAATAAGGCTATGCAATAACGCCGGCTTCTCCCCTACCTCCGAAGCACTGAGTTTTTTCTTTATCATGACAGAGTATAAGAGTATAAATGGAGGGATGAGGCGTTTTACAAATTGGATATAATTTTTACGGTACGGATGATTTAGTGCATGGTCAAGCTTGTTATAGTATGGATCGAAGCTTCTAGCCATCTTCTTCATCTCTTCTATCCCCCAGCTATTCCAATCGGGGTAGATATTTTTCAGAAACCAATATTGCACCTGTGCATAATCCGGCTTCAGGATGAATCCATAGATTGCACCCTTCATCTGAATTTCATTTTCTTTCTCGTCAATTCTAACCTCTGACAAATCCAGACTCTTAATAAGAGTGTTGTAGGCATAGTCAACAATAATTTGCTCGCTTTTGTCTGGTCTTAGAAACTCATCAATTTCGCATGCAAGCCAGTCCATGACAGCATGATTCAACTCGTGACGCGCAAAGCGACCGGTTTTGGCATATTTGAGTATGGTTAGATATTTATCAATAATAGAGATTATACTCTCAGAATCTTTTTCTTTCAGCACTTCAGGATTTATATAGTTTGCCCAAGCCAGTTCGCTAATAAGATCGGAAAATAATTGGTCAGCATTAATATTAGGAGAAAGTGTACATTTTCTCCTGAGTATCCTGCTCATCGCATTCTTTAAAATCAGATGTTCTTCCTGATATTCGACGGCAACCCTGAGCTTTTCATAGATAAAAGCCGAGCTGATTGTTTTGTCATTATCAGATTTTAAATTATTAGCTTCGGCAAAGCTCGAAGAAAAATTGGAAATGAAATCTAATCCTTCTGGTGTCACGAAGGGTATTTTTTTTGTATCCATGGGTACTATGATATATCAACGTGGATAAATTTTCAATTTTATGATAGAATCTTACAGAAATAGAGTAAATATCAATGATTCTTCGGCTAATGCATATACCGGTATTAAAAAAAGAAATAGTAGAATGTTTTGATTATTTGAAGGATTTAAAGAATCCAATTTTTGTTGATGGCACTCTCGGAGCCGCTGGACACAGTCTAGCTCTAGCTGATAATTTCCAAATTTCGACAAATGAACTTCGAATTATAGGAATAGACCAAGACCAAGAAGCACTAATAATTGCTGAATCTAATACTAAGAAGGCTGGATTAGAAGAAAATTTTACCCTGGTTCATGACAATTTCAAAAATATCAAAACCATCTTAGGCGATTTAAACGCACCATCTATTAGCGGAGCGCTGATAGATCTTGGCGTCTCATCTATGCAGTTGGATAGATCAGAGCGTGGTTTTTCTTTCAAAGATCCTAATCAACCTCTCGACATGAGGATGGATCAAACAAAAAAATTTGACGCAAAATATATTCTCGGCAATTACCCCGAGGCCAGGATGGAACACATTCTCAAAGAATATGGCGAAGAGCCTTTCGCAAAAAGGATTGCCAGGAATATTTGCGATATAAGAAAAACAAAGAAGATAGAAAAAATTGGCGATCTATTAGATATAATAGCAAAATCAATGCCTGATAAATTCAAACATGGCCGGACACATTTTGCTACTAGAACTTTTCAGGCTTTAAGGATTGAAGTAAATTCAGAACTTACTAAATTAGATGAAGCTATTTATAATTTTGCAGACACTCTGAAAAAAGGCGGCCGACTTGCAATTATAACGTTCCATTCCCTGGAAGATCGGATAGTTAAACATGCTTTTCTAAAGCTAACCGATCCATGCGAATGTCCAAAGGCAATGCCCTGCATATGCGGCAAAAAACCTACGGTCAAAATAATAACAAGAAAACCGATTCTCCCGACAGACAAAGAAATGGAAATAAATATAAGATCGAGAAGCGCTAAACTCAGGATAATAGAAAAAATTTAAATGGAAAATAAAATTTTACTTCACACCTGCTGCGCTCCATGTCTTACAGCATCACTAGAAAAATTAGAAACTCTTAATATCATAAGCTTAATTTTTTGGTATAACCCCAATATTGAGCCCTTTTCCGAACATGAAAAAAGGCACGAGACGTTAAAGAATTTTTTAGAAAAAAAAGATTGCAGAGGAATCATAATCGATAACAATTATGATTATATCTCTGAAAATTCACAATGGCATCAATATATAAAAGGCCTCGACAATGAGCCAGAAGGTGGCGAAAGATGCAGAAAATGCATTGAGTTCAGATTGAGAAAAACAGCTGATTTTAGCAAACAGTTAGAATCAAATTTTTCTACCACATTACCGATATCGCCACACAAAAACTCAGCGATGATAAAGGAAATTGGGGAAAATATTTCTGACAATTTTATTTTTTTTGATTTTAAGAAAGAAGATGGATATAAAAAATCAATCGAACTATCAAATAATTTCGGATTATATAGACAACAATATTGCGGATGCCAATATAGTAAAAAACCTTTAGTAAACTAAACTTTTATCCTGCGAGCAGCCTCTCGCTCTTGATCGTGACGTTTTATAGATTCTCTCTTATCATACTTTTTCTTACCACGGCCAAGGCCTAACTCTAATTTAGCCTTACCTTTTTTGAGATAAAGTTTTAGAGGAATTAAGGTCATTCCTCCTTCCTGTATTTTTCCAATCAGGCTTTTTATCTGACTTTTATTCAAAAGAAGTTTTTTGGTTCTATCCGGTACTGTGATACCAAGAAAATTTCCACCCAGCCAAAAAACTTCACCACTAATTATCTTTGCATATGAAGCGACGAGACTGACTCTCCCTGTTCTAATGGCTTTGATTTCTTCACCAGTTAGGACAATTCCGGCCTCCATGGATTCGATGATTTCATAATCAAAACGGGCTTTTTTGTTGTAAAATTCTGTTTTCATTCCTTGGAAGTGATCTTTCTAATGATACCCCACTCTTGTACTACAACAAAAAGTATAGCGGCTATTGGTACAGCCAATAGCGCGCCAATAATACCAAGGATTTTACCACCAATCAAAACAGCAATAATTATAATTGCTGGAGGCAAGCCAACCGCTTTTTGCATAACTTTAGGTACTATAAGAGTATTCTCTAGCTGTGATAATAATATATAAAAGATAACCACGATAAGAGCCGTCAGCGGAGATATTGATAAACTTATTAGTGCCGCAAGTGCGCCAGAGATAACGGGACCAACAATTGGGATAATTTCCAGAACGGCGGAAATAATGGCTAACACCAAGGCATATTTAACACCAATTAGGCTCAAACCTATATAAACACACACACCTATTATCAAACCAAGCAACAATTGTCCTCTCAGCCAATCTCCAATCTTTATACTGATTTTGCCCATCAAAACATAGGCATCGCCTTCTTTGTGTTTTGGAATCAATGCTCTGAAATTTTGGAATATTTTTTCATCTGCCAAAAAGTAGATCGTTAATATAATTATTGTGAAAAATGAGACTATTCCGCCGAACACACTGGCCGTAAATGAAATAAAGCTACTGGTAACCCCGCCAAGACTTTCAGCAATCGTGGAGATACCCTTTCCTATTTCAGGCACATGAGCACGAATAAATGACGATTGTGTAAGTAAATCTGGTATTACATTGGCTAGCTGTTTAGTTTGTTCCACAAGAGGTGGAATAATAACATAAACGAATCCAGCAATAAAAAGTATGAGAATAAGTACCAATGATAAAATTGATAGTGGTTTTCCTATTGCTTTTGACCAACTTTTTACGATAGGTCTGAAAGTAATAACTAGAATAGCCACGATGAATAGTAAAACTATCACCTCCCTAATGACAAAGAGAAGATAAATAGTACCTAATACTGCTAGTATTTTTAAAACGGACACTACAGATATATCAACTTTTATTTTCTGTGTCATTTGCCTCCTAATTAATTATTGATCTAGAATATTTTATAATAATACTATTTCCTTTAGAGATAGTCACATTATCCTTCTCTTCAACTGATATTTTCATGTCTTTTGTCGAAATTTGCTCGACTATCCCACCTCTTCTCTCCAGAGCTGATTTTAGCATTTTACTATTACCATAGATAGAAATATTATAACCGCTAAGATCCTTAAACTTTGATAGATCTGTATTAATTAATATTCTTGTTTCATTTATCAGGATAAGGTCCGAACCAATATTTCTTATAGCATTAACAAGATCAACGATTTGTGGGGTCGCCATCTTACCATCAACTTTAAGCAAGACGCCCTGGCCAGTCTTTGGCGAAAAGCCATTGATAACATTCAAATTTTCTAAATCCTTAGTATACTTTTCATAAAGTATCTTTTTTGATTCAGAGGAGTTTTTGTATTTATCTAATTCTAGGGTTAGTGATCTTACCTGAGTGCGTAAATCTGAGTTGGTTTTTGTGAGCTTTGACACTTCTACTGCTAGAACCTCGTTAGTCTCTGGCTTGATTGCTTTGATATATTCCTTACCAGATTTATATTGTGTAACTATAAAGATACCCAGAAAAAATAGGAGTATCGAGATTATAAGATAATCTGATTTCTTAAACATATTAGTTGGCGCCTGAATTAATGCTGAATGAACCATCGAACGCAGGAACTGTAATATCGTTATTTTTTTGAACTTCTAAAATAATATTTTGAGAAGAGACTCTGTCATATAAATTTGGAAGCATATCTTTATTTTTGATATTTAGAATCATTAGCTCCTGATCACCTATTGCCTCTACCTGAAAAGGTGTTGTTATTCTGACATTATTTATCAAAATAGTATTTACTATACAATCGATAGCACTGCTTAGGACAATTCGCTGACTATTGATAGCAATACCTTCAGCACCAGATCCCCAAAGCAAATTGATTATATCTCGCAAATCAGCAGCGTGAATAATTGATTCTTCAGTTGGGCTTGCCGTTTTGCTGTCATCAAGCTTAACGATGATGCCAGGACCGTTAAGTTTAGTTAGTCCAGCTAGAGTTTTTTGAGTATTTAACGACCTTATCTCATCCTTTGTGAGTATGATATCCTCATTCTCTCGCTGAGTTTGCCCTAGCTCTTGCTGAAGCTTTTTTATTTCACCCTTTAGCTGATCTTGTTCACTATAAAGCTCTACTTTTGTTTCTTTCAAGCTCATATAGGGCGCTATTGGATTAGAGATCCTATCCGGCAAGGAACGTAGCTGCGCCGAAACAAGAATACCAAAGCCAACACACAAGACTGCTATTAAAGACCTTAATGCAATAACTTTTGTAGTCTTTTTCTTATCCATCTTTCAAAATATTTATTTAAAAATCGTTGTATGGTACCCGCGGTAGGAATCGGACCTACGACGCCCGCCTTAGGACGGCGGCGCTCTATCCACTGAGCTACGCGGGCAAAAATTTTTCCTCTAACTTAATTTAGCATATTGCGTCTAATTTTAGTAGCCTGTTAACTGCAAAAACCATCATTAATGATGGTTTTTGCAGTTTGTTTTAGATCTTACTTAACCTTAACTCTCATATTCTTGCTTGGTTTGAAGCGAGGCATCTTAGTAGCAGGGATCTTGATTGGCTTGCCCGTTCGAGGATTTACTCCGGCTCTTTCACGTCTCTTGCCGACATCAAATGTTCCGAACCCTGTCAATGTGACCTTACCACCTGATGTAAGCTCTTTTGCGACGAGATCAAGCATAGTTTGGACACCAACCTCAGCTTCACGGCGAGAAAGACCTGTACGCCTAGCAACTTCATTTATTAGCTCGTTTTTATTCAACTTTCTCACCTCCTTCCGAGGAAGATTATGTTATTTAAATTTTCAGTATTTCTGATATTCGTTTTATGGACAAGGTTTTCTTGGTCGAAATATCAATCTCAATCACGCAAGCGTTCAGCATGCTATTGCCTACCGCTACTTTATGCGATTGAGGTAGGCCTGTCAAGAACCCCTTTACAATAATGTCCTTATCGACGCCCAATACAGAGTTAATCGGGCCGCACATACCAACGTCAGAGATAAACCCGGTTCCGCCAGGAAGGATTTTTTCATCAGCAGTTTGAACATGTGTATGAGTCCCAATTACCACAGCAACTTGACCATCAAGATAATAGCCAAGAGCAATTTTTTCCGAGGTTGCCTCAGCATGAAAATCTATTATAATTATTGAATCTTTATTAGCATCAGCGATTTCCTTGCCTTTGGCGAATGGATCATCAAATAGACCAGGAATAAAAACTCGTCCCATTAAATTAGCGATGGTTATTTTAGTATCCCCAACTTTTATATTAGCAAAGCCTGATCCAGGAGGATCGTTTGGATAATTTGCTGGTCTCAGTATCTTAACAGAATTATCTTTCATATAAGGTATGATATCGCGATTATTCCATATATGATTGCCGGAGGTAAAATAGTCGATACCTGCCGCAATCATCTCTTCATATTTATCGAAGGTGATGCCTTTGCCAGCAGACAGATTTTCACCATTTGCAATGACAAAATCAATATTCTCATTATTCTTCAGCTCTGCCAAAAAATGTTTAACAACATTGCGACCAGGCTTTCCAACAATATCACCTATAAATAAAATTTTGATTGTTTTATTTTTCATTATAATCACAGATTACTAATAAGACAGATATTACGAATGATAACAATGATTAGTATAGTTAGTGATATTCGTCATCTGTTGTTTAATATCTACTTGGCATATTCTACAGCTCGAACCTCGCGTATGACCTGAATCTTAACTTGACCAGGATATTGGACTTCTTCTTCAACTTTTTTGGCGATTTCTTTAGCAAGCTTTGCAGATGTTAAGTCATCTACATCTTCTGGTTTTACTAAAATTCTAACCTCTCTACCAGCTTGAATAGCATAGGCCTTTTCAACCCCTGGGAATGAATTTGCGACTCTTTCAAGATCCTGAAGTCTCTTGATGTGAAGCTGTAAAGATTCTCGCCTAGCACCAGGTCTAGCAGAAGAGATTGCATCTGCAATTTGAATAATAGCAGCCTCGGCTGTTTCCAGAGGAACGTCCTCATGGTGAGCCTCTACTGCATGTATAAGGTCTGCAGGTAAATTGAATTTTCGCAAAATATCTGCCGAGATCACTGCGTGAGAACCAGGAACTTCATGATCGACTGCTTTTCCTAAGTCATGTAAAAGTCCAGCCTTTTTAGCCAAGACAGTATTTGCGCCAATTTCTTCAGAAACAAGACCGGCTAATCGTGATACCTCTATTGCATGTTGTAATTGATTTTGACCAAAAGAAGTCCGAAATTTTAAACGACCCAAAACTTTAATAACTTCTGTAGGCAATCCGGTTACTCCAACCTCATAAGCTGCCTCTTCACCAGATTTTTTGATATCTGCAGCAACAACCTTTTTAGCCTTTTCAAAAGCCTCTTCGATTCTAGTAGGGTGAATGCGTCCGTCAGTAACAAGATCCATAAGAGTTACTCTAGCTACTTCACGTCTTACTGGATCAAAAGAAGAGATAACAACTGCATCTGGAGTGTCATCAATGATCAGATCTACACCTGTTACTTTTTCAAAGGATTGAATGTTTCTGCCCTCACGACCAATGATTCGTCCCTTCATCTCATCACTAGGTATTTGAATAGTAGAAACTGTAGTTTCGGCTGAAGTTTCAGCTGCGACTCTCTGCATTGCAGTAATAATAATTCCCTTTGCCTTCTCGTCAGCCGAATCGCGTACATACTCATCGACTTCTTTGATTTTCTTAACAAGCTCTTCTTTACCCTCTTTTTCAACCAAGTCTAACAAGACTTTTTTAGCATCATCCTTGGTCATCTTGGCAATTCTCTCGAGACTCTCTTCCTGTTTTTTTCTCAAATCTCTGAGTGTTTGCTTTATCTCTTCGATTTCATCATGTTTCTTAGTCAAATCTTTTCTGCTTTTCTCGACTTCTTCAAATCTCGTATCAATGGTTAGTTCTCTTCTTCGTAGATCACTTTCTATTTTCTCTAAGGATTTTGATTTCTCATCATATTCCTTCTTGGCAGACTCTTTCTCTTTGATAGCCTCGTCTTTTGCCTCAAGCAATAGCTCTTTTGCTTTAGTCTTAGCATCCTCTACTATCTTTTCTACTTTTTCTTCAGCATTCGCAATTTTGCCTTTTGCTGTTTTTCGATACAAAAAATAACCAGCAGCGCCTCCTGCAGCGAGACATATAACTGCAGTCAAAATTAGGTTAATCATCAACTCCTTCCAAATTCCCTAGATCAAAACAAAATTAAGCCCAAAAATGATCTTGCGCCCCAGCTTTGAATTTGATTTTGATATATGAGAAAGTTTTGTTCATTAAGTATTTATAAATTTGTGAGAATATCGACACCCCGATTATATATTTTTTTAGAGTAAAATGCAAATATGTACAACAGTTTTAGTGAATATTATTAATGCTTTAATGTAATGCCTATGAGTGCTATGCTTTTCATAAGATGAATTACAAAAAATTAATGCCGCTATACTACTAATTCGAATAAAAAAATAAATGAAATATAATATTTTTGACTCACCTGTCGGAAAATTGATTATCAGTACAGACGGAATTCATATCACAGGTCTACACATAGAGAGAGATCGCTATTTCAATACTGCGCCAAGCGACTGGATACAAGATTCGGATGAGCCAATATTGAAGCAAGCAAATGTTGAACTTCAGGAATATTTTTTAGGCAAGAGAACAGAATTCAATTTAGCTATCTCTGTTCAGGGGACACTTTTCCAGAAGAAAGTTTGGAATGCATTGACAAAAATACCTATCTGCTCAACGAGCACATATGCCGAAATAGCGAAAAAGATTGGCAAGCCAAAAGCAGTGAGAGCAGTTGGAAATGCAGTGGCACACAATCCGATATGTATATTGATACCATGCCATCGCGTAATCAAAAGGGATGGTTCACTAGGAGGCTTCACTGCAGGAAAAGAATGTAAACAAAAATTACTTAAAATAGAAAAATAAACTATAAGCAAAATAAAAACTCCATCCGAAGATGAAGTTTTTATTTTGGTAGCCTCGATGCAATTTGTTTCGAACACCTCATGGATTGGCTGAACCATTTTATGAGATCTTTTGAGGACGGAGCGGATGAAAATAACTAAGACATATCAAGCGTTTTCAGCTTGATCACTTTTACGATGGCTTGAAGTTTCTCGCAAGAAGGGTTTACCTCGCCTCGCTCGATCTGTGTATAATAATTGACATGCATGCCAACCGCTTTTGCGACTTCCGCTTTGGTTAGACCGATCTCTTATCGGGCTTTTTTTATTCTACTACCCAGATCTTTTAAAATTTTATCGGCATTTTCGCTATTCATATATATCAAATTTATTATTGAATACAATGCTGACTATCCTTTTTCACTATTTCATCACCAGTTGATGAAATAGTGTTTAGTCCGAAAATGATCTATTTCACTAATTTTTATTTAATATTTATTAAACCATCTATTTATCCAGCCAAATAGGCTAAATCCACCATCTGTCTCTTCGATTTGATCTCTGGTTGCAAGATTCTGCTCCTGCAATGTCATTATCTGATTCGCGATTACAAACTTGTCCGCATCGGTTCCAACTTGATCCATTAGAGTTTTTAATTCTCTTATTTTTTCTTGGTTTTCTTGCATTGATTGCTTGGCAACTTTTAGTTCCTTATAGTTATCACCGATAAAAAACTTCGCAAAACCGGTTCTTTTTTCCGCCTTATCGATTGATTGGTTGATTTTGTCTTGGTTCTTGGCTTGAGTCTGGGCGATTGTTCTAATCTGGTCACCGATACCTTGATTTTCAACTCTATTAGATACTCGAATCAATTCTTCTGCCGCAGTTGCAACAGTACTCATCCTGGCCGTTGCCTGCTCGTTTCTTGGCGTATAGGTTGGCTTGCTTTCCTGAATTTGCTCAGTGATTCTCGCTTCTATCTGCTCCTGAGTCATTGTTCCCACGCCAGGGTTATTTGTTTGTGTCTGAACCTGGTTCTGATTTTGAGTTTGGTTGGAACTTGTTGAGCTTGCGTTTCCATTACTGTTAGTTTGACTAGTTGTGGTACTATTTGTCACGGAACCGGAATCATCTTGGTTGGAACTTATGCTGCCAGAATCGCTAGAACCGCTATTTCCGTTTTGTCCCGCAGATGTATTAGCAGCAATTGCAATGGTCGGCAGTAGCAACGCTATTGCTAAAAAAGCTATGATTTTGTTCATCCTCCTCCAGTTTCTAAGTTGTTAATCTTTCTATCTCTTTGCTTTTTGCCTGCGCATTAATTGCATTTTCCGAAAGATGGCAAATGTTTATCATTAGAAGCATTCATCAAATTGTTAAAGACTGAAGTGATGTCAGAGTATGTTGCAACTTTTGGCAGGAGCTGGTCTTTATACAGCGCAACATTGGCAATTTCTGCATCGACCCCGATTTGGCAATTTTCTTTTAGCGTATCTTTAACCGTAACTTTCCCAGCATATGGATTGGCGGGAATAGTTTCACCATACTTGTCCAGTATTGATTTTAATGAGGCAATATGGCTTTCTTCTGCTCGGATAATCATCGAAAATGGTCTAACTGACCCAATTTTTGCAATCACAGCATCATAGACAGAATATGCTTTATATTCATCATCAAGTGCCGACTTAACTGCATTTGATACTTCGGTTGGCAATTGTCCGGCAGGATATTCTAGGCCCTCAACAGACAGACAGCTATCTCCGGTACAATTTTCAGCTGTTGTTGGCTCGGCTTGACTCTGTGTTTGCGCTTGGCTCTCCAGAGTACTGATTTCGTTCTCTTTGTTTTTCAGATCTTTACTTTGATTATATGCATAAACAGAAATTGCTGCCAAAGCTAAAAACAAGATAATCCCCAGTATCCAGAAAAATACCTTTTTACTTGAGTCCATTTTTCCCTCCGTTAATAATGTTTCTATGTTGATTTTACCACAACCAACTAAGACAAACAAAATTTAAAAAAGTAATAGATAAAGACTTTAGCTGCCAAAAATGAATATTTTGACGACCGAATAATTTATCTAAAAGGCTATTTCTAATAGAAAATACAACAAGACAGAAGTGAATAATCCGGTTGCGAGCACTCTTTTCCTGCCATTTCTTAGCGAAGTTGGAATTAATTCATGAAATGAGATAAAGAGCATAGCCCCTGCTGCTATTGAGAGAAATATCGGATTTAAAAAGGAAAAGTAGTGTATCAAGATTACTCCAAGAATTGCCCCTGAAAGAGTCGATATACCAGAGAATAATGCTGATTTATAGAAAAATTTGCTGCTTTTGTATTTGGCTGATGCAACCGTTAAGACGTATCCTTCGGGAATATTATGAATGAAAGTCGCGGCTACGAGTAAAAAACCGAGATCTTTCGATGACTCAAATGAGCTCGGGATTGCAAAACCCTCAGGGAAGTCATGAAGTATTAGTCCTATCGCTAAAAGGTATGACATTCGCACCATACATTTGGCATCACAGTCTTCAATTGCATTAACAGAATGAAGATGGGGAAGAATTTTGTTTATACCCCAGACCAATCCGGCTCCTATTGCTACCCATAATAATGATTTGAGTTGGATATTATTATACGCTCCTGGAATTAGTTCGAAAAGCGATATCAAGACCATAATCCCAGCAGCAAAAGCGGTGCCAAATGAAATATGGATAACCGTTTTCTTTCCACGACTCCCAAGAAATACACCCAGCAAAGTAGCTAGTCCTGACAAAAAGGCTAAAAGCAATACCGGTAAATTTTTTGCTACGAACTCAGCCATGCGCTATATCCACCCTCCAAATCATATACTTCCTTGAATTCTAGCCTCTTAAATATTTCCATCGCTTGACCGCTTCTGTTGCCGCTCCGGCAATAGATTAAGTATGAAATATTCTTATCAAGTTTTGATATTTCCTGCTCAAATTCACCATAGAAGTCAATATTATTTGAGTCGTCAATATTTCCCGAAATAAACTCTTCTTTGGTACGGATATCGAGTATTTTGAAATTCTGATTATCCTTTTTTTCCACTATTAAGCTTTGGGCTTCAGCAATACTTATCTTTTTGTAAATGTTGCTTGCTGAAATTGATTCGTCATTGGTATTGGCACCAAGCACATTCCCATTCGGATTTTCGTTAATTGAGCTAACCAATGTTGAATTGTCTTTCGCTGAATCAGTATTTTTTGCCGAAGCAAATATTATTATTCCAGAAAAGACAACTATGGGAGCAGCAACGATTATAAAAATCTTAGTATTAGTCATAATTTCCTATTCTCCTCCCAACATTTTTGTTGCGAGCATAAGCAAGATTCCCAATAAAATGAAGGCAAAAATGGTAAAAAACTGTTTCATGTCATGTTCTTTGCGAAGCTCTGGGATCATATCGCTAAGTGCAATGTAGATAAATCCGCCTGCCGCAACAGGCAAAAGGAAACTGGTGATGTTCTCAATATGAGATAGCAAAAACCATCCCGTGATTGCTCCAGCAACAACAGTTAGTGCGACTAAAAAATTTAACAATAAAGCCTTCTTCTTCTCTATGCCTGCGTAAAGCAACACGCCAAAGTCTCCAACCTCCTGGGGAATTTCATGAAGAGCTATCGCAATTGTGGTGGTAATACCAAGAGGAATACTTACCATAAAAGATGAGGCAATAATCAGACCGTCAATGAAATTATGAACTCCGTCGCCCAGAAGGTTCATGTAGCCGAATGAATGGATCGGGCAATCGCCGCCAGCATGGCAATGCCGCCAGTGGAGGATTTTCTCGATAAGCAAATAAACCAAAAGAGAAATAAGTATTACAAAGAAAAACTTCTCGTTGTTGCCAAACTTTTCAATTCCTTCGGGCATCAAGTGAATAAAAGCACCGCCCAAAAGAGCGCCGGACGAAAGAGCCACCAGTTTTAGTAGAATCTTATTTAGAAATTTCTCTTTCATGCTCATGGTAAAAACACCGATAAGAGCACACGAACTGATTAGCAACGAAGCAATAAGAATGTACAGAAATGTCATTTTTCTCCAGTTTTTTTACGTATTTCTTTATTAGATAGAATATACAAAACACCTACAATAAATGGTATCAGCATGTGAGGGGAAATGTCTTTGTCTGCGACAAACACCATCATGAATCCAATTATTATCGGGATCACTATCAAAAGTCCGCCAACCTTCTCATTTAACCAGCCAACTGCTAATCCTACAAAAACAACCGGGAAAATTGTTAGCCAAACATTGTCCCACAAAGTGTAACCAGGACTAACAAAAGGCAGCGGGTTACCATAACCAAAATAAAAAGGCAGACCAAACAATAAAAAAGCGGTAGCCAAAATTCTTGCTATCCATCTTATTGTTTTTGATCCGTCATCTGATTTTATCATCTTGCCCCTTCTTTTAACCTAATTGTGATGCTGACTATTTACTAGCATTTTTATGGAAAAATGTACTTGCGATATATGTAGTAATTGGAACGCATAAAATCAAACCGATACTGCCAACCAAAGTCCTTACTATTTCAGTGGAAATTATTTCGTTGTTAATCACAGCAGAAAAGTTTTCAAAAGGCGGCTGTTTAATATTAAATAAAAATAACAAGAAAAAGGAGGCACCAGCGTAAGCTAAAAACAGAGTGTTGATCATCGAAGAAATATGATCAATTCCGACCCTCATGGCGCTTTTGTAAAGATTCGATTGTGAAATATTTGGGTTGGCTCTTCTAATTTCTTCGACAGCGGAGACCTGTGTCACAGCAATATCGTCCAGTATCCCGAGAGAGCCAAGAACAAAACCTGATAATAACAATCCTTTTAGGCTAATTTCGTTTTTAAAGATATCGATCAGATACATGCTTTCTTCGGCTGCAAAACCAGTCAGCTCAGTTAAGTTGCTAAAGATTACTGATAAAACAAGAGTTATTAAAACACCTGCAAAAGTACCAGCAATAGCAATGCCTGATTTTTTATTCCACCCATAGACTAACAAAATTGAGGATAAAAGAATCGCAAAAGCAGCGAGGAGAGTTATGAATAATGGATTTGATCCACTAGATATCGCTGGGACAACCCACTTAATTATGATGACAAAAGTTAAAAATAAGGAAATGAGCGATCTTAAGCCATGACCTCTAGCAATAATGAGTACTACTGCGACAAATATCAGCAAGAGCCAAATAATTGAATTGGTTCGAACGGCATCTTCGATTATTACCGTTCTGCCATTAGTATCATCTTTTATCCAAACGAATAACCTATCGCCTTTTTCATAAGTTTGTTTCGTCGAAATATTATTTTCGATCCCCAAGAATTCTATCTCCTTACCTTTGTATCCGTTATTCAAACCTCTCAATTTAATATTTTGTAAGACGATTTTTTTACCAAGTTCATCTTCAACTTCTTTTTGGTTTAGAACTTCCAGAACCAAGGCCTCAATTTTTTGCTCCGATTCAGAAGTGTTGCCTATATTTTCAGAATTTTCTTCAAGACTTACTTTTCCCACTTCTTGAAAATTGATTGAGTCCTCATCAACCGAAACTTGTTCTGCGGCTTTAGCTGCAAACGGTATGAGAGCCAAAAATAAAAAAAGTGCAGAGAAAACAATTTTTTTAGTGTAATTTTTAATAATTTCGTTAAGCATACTTATCCAAACATTAGCCATGAAGGCTTAAATATTAAAATTAAACCGATTACTAACATCAGTATACCACCAACTAGTCTAGAAATTCGAGAGTAGCGAGTAGTTATACCCGTGAGTTGCAATGTAAACATCGCGATGAAAAAGATAATAAGATCGTCGAGCATAAAAAAGAAAACATAAAGCAAGATATAGAGGTAATACTGCCAAACATGCAAGTTGCTCATCGTCAGGATTTGAGTATATACAGCCGGAAGGCCAGCTGAGCAAATAAGCTCCACAAGATTAACAGCAAAGGCCAATATAATGATTCCAAAAAGAGCCAAGATGAAGCTTCTTTCGTGAACAATATGCTTTATTTTCTCAAAAGTTGCCTTCCTTTTTTCATTATCCGTAACTTTGCAGCCGCCCTCTTTATTGGTCGCAAAATCCTTGAGACTGTACATTCCACCGCCAAGCGAGACCAAGCCGATGATTATGCGGACTGTCGCAATTAATCCGATAAAAAGCAACAGATTCAGCCACGCCGACATAAAGACAAAGTAAACTGCGGCAGAGGCAACAATAAAAGCAGACCCCAGTATCCACATTCTTTTTCTATCCTTCATACCGAGAAGCAAGCTGATCAAAAATAGCAGAGTCCACATAGCGCAAGGATTGAAGCCATCAAGTATGCCGATAACAATTGAGAGAATCGGCAGTGAGAAGTTTTTGGTTTCAATCTCGCCAAAAAAAGGCAGTTTTATCTTGTGATTGTTTACCTCTTTGTCATCACATGGTCGATCAATTGCGCAAACTTCGCCACTACCCTTAAGGTCTGCAGGGGAAACAAGGAAACTTTCAATCTTCGAATCGGTAATACCATCCATGTATCCCAATACATATTTTTCTCCGATAATCGTCACAGGGACACCGTTGGCATCAAAATTTAACTTTTTACTCCAATCGACTAGAAGCTGTTGATTTTCTTTGCTTTTGGATACCTCATGCTTTTCTACTGAAAGCCCAGAATTCTCCGATACCAGCTTTTCCAAAAATACGCTTTCAGCTGCGCAGTGAGGACAGCCCTCTGCCCAAAAGAAAATTATCTTTTCTTCGGCCGCAAAAGACCTTAAAGGTAAAAATAGTGTTGCAGCAAAAAATGCCGCAAAAAGTATAGCTGCAATCTTCTTCATTACTTGTCCTTATACTCTTCAATAAGTTTTAACAGTTCTGTCTTTGAGCGCTCGCCCTGTAGGCGTAGAATCTCGTTCTCGTCTTTATCGACAAAGATAAAAGTAGGCAGAGTATCATTGACTTGCCATTTATCAGCCATCTCTCTGTTTTCATCATAGTCATAGTATTCATTCTTAAGCCAACTGTTTTCTTTCTCAATTTCTTGCCACATCGGCTTCATAATCAAACAACCAGGACACCATATGGCACCAAATTTTAGTACTTTCATTTACTCCTCCGTCAGCATTATAAAACAACGCTAAATTATTTATTATTTTTTATCTGCTTAATTCCAGCGCGCAAAAGAAAAAATAGAGCCATTATTACGCCAACTGCGATTACAAGTAAGGGAATAACCATTAAAAACGAACCACCGGATTTGATCCCAAAAATTGAAAATAGAACAGTATAGCCGATTACTAAGGCTGCGAGAATTATAGCTGAGGAAATCATTAGAATCCCTGATATTTTTGATTTTTGCATGAAAATTATTTAGTTAATTATTCACTCTTCTTCGTATAGGTCATTGATTTATTGATCTTTAATATCGAAAATATTTAATTGCCAGAGCTTTTATCTATTTTATCCGTTCCACCTTTGTGCCCCCAAAATTGATTGCCAAAACCATGACCGTTGTTATCACAACGATGAATCTCTTCGCCTTTGCACTCCGGGCAGCTCATATCAATTCCGCGCCTGCCATTGCCAAAAGGCTCCTCCCATGTGTGTTTGCACTTCCAACATTCAAACTTTCTCATCGGTCTTTCAATCTCTTTGATTTTAATCGCTTTGCCGTTTACCAACGCGTCGGAAATTTTTTTGTAAGCCGAAGTTAGAATCCTTTGGAAAGTACTTTGCGATGTGCCCATTTTTTCTGCGGCAACTATTTGATCTAGATCCTCTATATTCTTTAGCCTTAATGCTTCAAGCTCTTCGTCAGTTAGATCAATAACTTCCAACTGGCTCATCGGAACACCCTGAGGTTTAAAGAATCTTATTTCAGGATTCATACAAACATGCCTAAATTTTCTTGGTCTCATTGCTTCCTTTCTATTTAGCCGTCCAGCCGCCATCAACATAAAGAATATTACCGGTGACATATTTGGCCTCATCTGATGCCAAGTAAACAGCGGCATTGGCAATATCATCCGGCTCGCCAACATAGCCCAATGGAGTTGAACCAGTTACTAATTGATTAAATTGTTCATTTTTAAGTATATCTTTTGTCATATTTGTTTCAATGAAACCTGGGGCAATAGCGTTTACCCTAATTTGGTACTGAGCGAGGTCGAGAGATCCTGCGTGAGTGAGTTGAACAATACCCCCTTTTGCCGCGCAGTATGCGATAGCTCCATTAAAACCGACACTACCCAAAATTGAACTCATATTTATAATTACGCCTTTAATGCCAGCTTCCTTCATTTTATTAGCCGCTGCCCGCATACCATACATTACGCCAGAAAGATTTATTCCGATTGTTTTATCCCAATTTTCATCAGTTACATCAAGCACACCGCCTAATCCGCCGATTCCGGCGTTGTTTACCATAATGTCAATCCTGCCAAAATGATCAATTGCTTTGTCGATTAAAGTTTCTACTTCTTCTGATTTAGAAACATCGCATTTAACAAACAGGACACTGTCCGTTTTTTCGAAACCTTCCGGTGCGTTTATGTCGGAATAAATAACCCTGGCACCTTCTTTTGTAAATTTTTCGGCGATTGCTCTTCCTATGCCAGATGAAGCGCCTGTTACAATAGCAACCTTATTTTCTAATCTCATTACTTTTCCCTCGCTTTAATATTGATTAAAGATGATTTTTTGATAATAATCTAATTGCGGGTCGCCCCGATCTCCGGATAAATTTCCGGAGCATCGGGACGGCTTTTTCTATTCTCCCCTGATCTCAGAGATTCTTTCCTTGAGAGCTTTTAGGTCAGCTTCCATTGCCTTGGCTTCATCTTCCAGCTCATCCAATTCCTCGGATTTTGATAGATATGAACGGCCTGCGAAACGTCCGTAACCTCTACCACAACCCATCCCTCGACGCGCTCCGCCTCCACATGGACCCATTCCTCGTCCGGTCATGGGACCCTGTCCTTGCGGACCTGTTTGATCTAAATTTGGCATTTTTCTCACCTCCTTTCAAAATTTTTTATGTCTACTTTATGAATATATACCCAAATACTATGTTGTCAAGTACTTAGTTTTGTAAATGAAAAAGCATCGCCTCGCAGCAATGCTTTTTCATATAACTCGCAATGTTTATCGAACACCAGAATATGAATTCCAGAGAGATAAATCATTAATATAAAGTTGTTCGATTCATTTGGTAGCCTCAAGGGGAGTCGAACCCCTCTTACCACATTGAAAGCGTGGTGTCCTAACCGATAGACGATGAGGCCTTTTGGTGGATTGGGTGGGAATCGGACCCACAACCAATGGCTTAAGAGGCCACTGCTCTACCATTGAGCTACCAATCCTTTTATAGTTTGATGTCGAGGCAAGAAATTAATAGCCTACTAAAACTTAAAATATAATACCAAATTACTAGAAATTTTTCAAGGCGAATCAAGTTCGGTAATTATAATTTGTGAAAAAGAACATCGTAACCGAACTGAATTATATCTATTATGAATTTTGTATGGAAATAATTATTTAGGAAAGGAGTTTAGATGAGTTGGATTTTAGCAATATTAATTGGCGGACTTGTTGGCTGGTTTTCAAGTTATGCATTTCGTCGTAGTGAACGTAACATTGTGTCTGACACAATTGCCGGCGGAATTGGTGCTTTTCTGGGTGTTCTGCTTTTTGGCAATTTGTTCGGTCAAGGAGGTGGGCTCAGCGCTAATCTTGACAGTTTCAGCACCAGAGGATTGACCTGGGCACTTTTGGGTTCTCTAATTCTCTCATGGATTGTCGAAGGTATTTCTGTAAGCAAAGCCCGTTCACAACGTAATGAAATGGGAGCTGCTTATCATCAGGAATTTCGGGAGAAAAATGATAAAAACAAAGACCAAGATTCTGATGACATAAATTAGGTCGAGGTTAATCATCAGATAATGTTTGAGGATTTAAAAATAAATTTAATGAAAGGATTGCGATGAGTTGGATTCTAGCAATCATCACTGGTATTCTAATAGGTTGGATTGCAAGTGCAATAATGAAAACTAGACAAGGAATCGTAACTGATATGATCGTGGGAATTATCGGATCACTTATTGGAAGATGGTTCTTCGGCAGCGTATTAGGAATAGGAACTGCGCTGAGTTCTGGCGCCTTTTCAGTTTTAGGTATTCTTTGGGGAGTGATCGGTGCCGTTGTCTTTATAGCCATTGTAAGGGCTATTATAGGTGTATCAAGAGAAGAAAGACCAAGTACTAGTTATCATGAGGAAATACGCCGCAGAAAAGATGACCAGGATAGAAATAATTAATAGTTCATATAAATAACAATCTCCATGTTGAGGGATTGTTATTTATTGCGGTTTTAAGGTGTTCCCTCACTCTGATTTAAAAAAGACCCGTTGATGGGTCTGTCTTATTTCATGGTACCCGCGGAAGGAATCGAACCTTCGACCCACTGCTTAGAAGGCAGTTGCTCTATCCACTGAGCTACGCGGGCAAAAATCACATATTTGTTCATTTAGTTATTTTTTCATTTGACTATTTAACGAATAATTTTTATTAAATTTAAACAATAAATAATTTAATAACCAAATAATAAAATGTATAAATCTTCTTCATGGTACCCTTGAGGGACTTTGTTTTGAACACCTTTTAAGCTGGCTAAACCAGTTGATGAGTGCTTTTAACGATGTAAACAATGAGTAGATTATGAAACACTGATCGACTTGATCTTGAGGACTTTTGCAATCGCTTGAATCTTACGATATGAAGGGTTTACAGCATTTCGCTCAATCTCAGCATAATAACTGACGTCAATACTAGCCGCCTTCGCAACATCCGCTTGTGTCAGTCCTGCCTTTTCTCTAGCAGTTCTTATCTGATCACCTAAGCTTATCGAGCTTTCATTTTTACTCATCATGCTCCATATCATAACAAAATTAGGCCCAAAAAACAAGGTTCAGATTTCACTCGCAAGGAAATACCACTTGCTGGACATCATCTCAAAAACTCTTGCATAGATTAGCTATTTATTTTCTGGGTTTTAACTTAGATAAAGCGCTAAAGCTAATAGCTGAAATAGCAATACCCAATATGATAATAAGTGCGATGGTATTAAAAGGTGTTTTTTTAGCATTAACCTCGTTTATTGCTGACTCTTTTTGACCATTACTTCTATCTGTATCTTTTTGAGCTAGTTCAGTATTTTCATTTTCCGCTACCTCTAAATTGTCATCGATTGTTTTGGGAGTGACTATTTTTTCAGAATTAATTGAGGAAATGCTCTGGCCATCATCTTGAGTACCTTGAGAGTTAAAATCATTAGTGGTTTTCGCTATAAAAATTTTTGCATAATGAGCAAGGGAATTGGGGCCGGATGGCGATGGCAAAATTGCAACTAGAGGATTTCCTGCTAAATCAACAATCGAGCCGCCATTCATACCCAGGGAATTTATATCAACATAGTTTAATCTTTCTGTTGAATCGTTAACGTCGACTTCAAAAGAAAAGTCAATATTTGGAGAACCCGAACCTTGGCTATAGATAGCAAAGCGGTCACCGTTATTAGTATCAAGCTGCAATTTCGGTTTTCCGGACACTATAACCGTCTCAGAAGCAATAAGTCGAATAATAATGGCTTGACCCACCTTATATGTGCCATTTGATGAGATAGAAGTCACATCTGTAACGACAGGCTGCTCCTGATCAATAATAATAGTCTTGTTAAAGCCCAACGAGTATTGCTGACCAGGAAGCGGCAATAACAAAACCGCATCATTACCAACAGAATCTCGGATTGTTCCAGAATTAAGATCCAAAGAATCAACATTAGAATAGTCTAGATCATCAGTCCGGTCGCCAATCTCGACTAAATAATTGAATACTAATACAGAAGAGTTGCTACCAGAATAATAATTTGCATATTTATCTCCATTATTAGTACGCATCTGCAGTCGAGGAATCCCAGCAACAGCTACGTTCTCAGAGAACTCGACTAGAATATTGAGAGTGTCGCCAGCATAATAATAACCATCCTGGTTTTCAGCGGTGACACTCACAATTTGAGGTCCAAAATTATCACCCTCTTCGATATCAAAGGTGTGTGCAGAATAAGTGCCTGTATAGGTGAAGGTTATTTGCCCATTTGAGTCAGATCGGCAAACACCAGAAGTACATGCATCACCCGTAATATTCTGCCCGAGCACGCTATCTACTTTAACATTATATAATTTACTCGGTAACAAATCACCAACAACATGCAAAGTATTTGTAAGACCAGGGAAATCAGAGTTTTCCACCCATTGCTTATGTCGGGTGCCGGTATTTGACCAAACAATATTCTCAATTTCAAGCCAGACGGGTCTAGTTTCATTTTGTCCATAAGTACTGAAATTGCCACCCTCTGGTTTGACAACTAAGTCAGCGATATTTCCAGAGCTAGTTCCAAGATTGCGAAACTTGCCATCAGCATAGATTTTAGCGCCGGCAGTTATGTCAATTTGATCATCGCCAATGAGATAATTAGGTTGAAATTCAAAAGCGCCAAGGTCCGGGGAGCCATAAACTGGATTCCCGAGAAAGTCTGCTGTTAGGCTAAGATTAGAACCAGCATCTATTCCAACCGACAAAGGACTCAGACTATAATCCGATTGATCTCCTAGGTGCAATTGACTTCTAAGATAATGAAGACTCCCGTCACTTCCACTGGTAGACTCTGCATCTTGAATTATCCCTTCTATTGCTTCGCCGTATGGTAAAACTTGAATACCGCTTTCCTTTAGCGCGTCCATCACCCAGATCCACTCCTGTTGAGTATAGTCGCCCTCCATTAAGCTATTGTGCGCAACAAGCGTGATAAATCCACCGACATGATTAAGATATTGCGCCAAGGCATGAACTCTTCCTTTTATTTGGGTCTCGTTTGGATTAGTGTTTAAAGCTCCAAAAAGGTTTCCGACTTGAATTCCGTATGTTTCAAAGGCGGCAATATCGGAAATCAAGCGAGTACCATCAAAGCCTCTTGCGCCAATATATCCGGCAGATGAGACTGCGTCTCTGACGTTAGAGTTGCTTTGCCAGAAAGGATAGTGTAAAGATTTTACCACATACCCATTGCCGATCTGTGTTTCGATTGCTGTTTTTGACCCTTGTATTTCATAACTGTAGTATGCATCAGCATTTAAATTGGCAATATAAATGGATTCTTTGATGCTTTGATTTGAAACTGTGCTTAAAATGCTGGCAGGAACTTCATTGTTGTTACTTGACGCAATTGTGCCCACGTAGGCCGAACCACCCTTAGAACTAGCAATAAAATTGGCTAGACCATGAAGTGTGTAATTGTTTAAGTTGATAGAAAGGTTATCGGATGGCTTGTCAGCCACAGAGGTTGTTAGGGTTTTTGTTGCAGCATCGATCGACAAGGTCGCCGCAGCACCGGTCCCAATGTACTGAATATTAATACCTCTTAACTCTGTCAGATAAGAATGAGAGCTGGAGTGGGAAGCAATTTCATGGCCGCGGTTTGCAAAATCGATAGCACTACCCCAGTATTCATGAATTGACATGTATCTTGTGTCGACGGCCCAAGTAAGCCGGAAATTTCTCTCTTCAGCTAGGTCGGCCATCGTGCCGAACCAGTCTTTGCTAGCAGCGTCGTCAATCACAATCGAAACCATTCCCTGCCTCTTTGGCGAAATGAAACCAGCAGCTTCATCAGTCGTCGCATTGTTTAAGGTGCAGCCGCTAGTTAAGTAATTCCCATTCATCGGATTTGAGTGGATGAGAGTATTGTTTACCGTGCAACTCGCATTTGAGGAGCTATTTAAAATTGCATTTTTATTGGCGTTATCAGTACTGGATGCTGTAATAATGCTGTTATTTACCATGACTTGCTGGCCATTGTTATTAGCTATATAAATCGCTTCGTTCTTTGTGCCGGCAAGGGTTGAATTATTAACTGTCAAATTGCCATTAAAAACTCTGATCGGACTGGCATTGTCGGTAAATTGGCCATAATTAAAAGTAGTGTTTGCCGAAGCTCCGTTGACATCGCCGATATAACTGCTAACGTTACTCACTTTTACACGATTTAATGTCACATTACTAGAACCGGAAAAAAGAAAACCGGAATCACCGCCCGACAAAATCATGTCATTGATAATTGCTGTCCCACTAGAGATAACCAAGTTTCTCTTTCCCCCATCAGCTCCCCGAATAGTGATGCCGGAGATATTATTGGAGGCATTTAGAACAAAAACATCATCATTCATGCCTGCCCCATCGATGATTACCTCGCCTAATCGATTTGCATAATCAGGATCAGTACTGACAGCAGAGCGAATGTGTTGTCCGGATCGCCCAATATCAATACCGTCTGTGGCATCTAGCAACGTTCCAGAATATGTGCCAGCATCAAGAACTATACTCTTGTCATTGTTCAGGTCAAAGAATAACTGGTTTAAATCACTCGGATTTGGAATAGTGCCGTTACTTCCGTCAGGCCAATTATCAAGACGGTATTTCAGTTGTCCATTGATAACACTAACATAGTAAGTTGGATTACTCGCTTTAGCAATTCTTGAAACAGGTGGAAAAGAAATTCCCAAAATTAGAAATATGACGAAGCAAATTTTAAGGTAACTGCTTTTTTTAATCATGGCCCTCACAAAGATAATTTTTCAACTGTTTATATTATACAATAGTGGCCGCTATTTCTTCAAGTAAATATGGTAATGTGTACACACTTTTTGCACTTTTTGGTTAACTTGGAGCATGAAGATAATGCCCAATTCGACACAAGAAGAAAAACTAAGATGGATTACTCCTGTCTTGGAAAAAAGGATGAAGATTAAAGACCTTGCCTTGGTCTGTCCTTTCTCAGAAAGAGCCATTAAGTATTGGTTAAAACAATACCGAGAGGATGGATTGGCCGGCCTTGAAAACCACTCAACCAGACCAAGGTCTCAGCCCAACGAAACGCCAATCAGAATCAAAGAACGGGTGCTGGAGCTGCGCCACGAGATGAACGACGAGTGTGCTCTAAAGATCAAGTGGGATCTGGCGGACGAAGGCATCTTTCTCCACGAGAGAACTATTGGCAAGATCCTAAAGACAGACGGCCTGACTCGGAAATACCGCACAAGGAAGCAGTATCCACAGAAGCCAAAGACACTACTCCTGCCCGGTGAACTAATTGAGATCGATGTCAAATACGTGCCAGATAAGATCAACGAGAAGAGGTATTACCAGTTCACTGCCATAGACTGCGCCTCCAGATGGCGCTACCTAAAGATCTATGACCAGCAAGCCAATGTTGATGCTCTGAACTTCCTAAACGAGGTAATTCAAAGGTTTCCGTACCGGATTAAAGCAATTAAGACTGACAATGGCAGCATCTTCACAAACAGATACACCGGCTATCTTAAGAGCAAAGATCCATTTAACCCAAACCTTCATCCGCTAGATATTGAGTGCGAGAGATTAGATATCGCTCATTACTTGATTGACCCAGGCAAACCAGCTCAAAACGGTTGCGTTGAGAGAAGTCATCGATCTGATCAGGAGAGTTTTTATGAGAAGATTAGATACAAAACAGAGGAGGAATTAAAATACCAAGCAAAGCTTTGGAATATGTATTACAATGATTTAAAACACTGCGGACTGAACGGCAAAACACCGAATCAAGTCCTCAGGCTAAAAGTGCAAAATGTCCGTACCTAAAACAATATCGGTCTCTAATAAATCCATAAATTCCACACTATCTAGACAATCCCTTAAGCAGTATTTACAGATAATATCAAAAATTGGATATGTAGTTAATTTTTGCCCTAGTTCTTCAAAATAACAAAGTCTCTTTTAAAAACTACACCAATACTATAGTAAGAACTAAGAATTAGCTGAGAAATTTTTCAGCTTAATAAAACTGCATTTTTCAGTCTGTTTCAGAGAGATATCATAATAACTCATTCTGGGCTTGGAGGCCTTCATATTTTGTGTTATACAATGTATTAGATGGCCAGTGTTTTGTCCCAGTCAATTGTCCCAGTCATCTGTGGCAAAAAATATGGGTTTTTGAAGCTAAATTTGAAAATATTTAGCACCTACCCTATACACATATATGGTTAGGTAGGTTAGGGAAAAAATAAATAATACTCGTCCTAAAAATAATCAATCAAAAAAACATGACAAATCAAACAATAACAACTAAACAACAAGAAATCCTAACTCTAATATATAAATTCAAATTCCTAAACAGAATACAGATACAATCATTCCTAAAACATAAAGATCATAGAAGAATAAACAGCTGGCTTAAAGACCTAACAGAAAATGAATATCTAAAAAGAATCTGGTCAAACGGCTATGTCGAAAGAACAAGGCCATCTATCTATTACCTAGCTCCTAACAGTCTTCCGTATTTGTCGAAAAAATATCTCATCACCCCTAAGTACTTCCCTAAGATAACAACAGAAGCAGGGTCTGGATCATCTGGTCATATTACCGATGCCCTTTTGCTTGCTGATCTTAGCCTGGCTTTTTTAAATAAAAATATGGAAGCGGAGAATTCTTCAGTTATAACCAAAACAGAATTGGCTGAGCCATATTCGGATTATTGTTTCCTGACGGAGGCCAAGATTAAGCCCGAACTTCTTTTTGCAAAGCGAGCAAGTAACAAAAGTGTGACAATGTATTACCTATTAGAAGTAATTGAGAGATATTCTTCTTTCGCCTTAGTCCGTAATAAAATTAAAAGATATTTTGATCTGTACTATTCCAATGGCTGGGAGGATAACATAGAGGATGAATTCCCGACTCTACTTTTTGTTTGTCATTCGATGTACCTACTAATTTATGCCAAAAGGTATACTCGAAGACTCAGAGCCGATGAGTACCCAGATGCTGATTTTACGATTCAGTTCGCCTTACTAGAGAGCCTCAAATCGAATGAATCTGGCGGTGATGTTTGGGAAAAAGCGTAGTTAAATTGGCGTATATTTGAACACCTATATTTGTACTCTAGGACTGGCTATTTTATTGATAAACTATCGACCATTTCTCTTGACACTATGACTATATCCATAGTAAACTATGGATATAGTCATAGATAGGAGGGTGTTCAATGTCCGGTCAACTACAACTTCTAAATCCAATTGCAAGAACTCAATTTGTGACTAATTATCCAGTAGTCAAAGAGCCAGCAGTCAATTTTTCAGAACACAAAGACAACTCGATTGAATCAGCCCTCGAAAATATCTTTGATTTTGATAAAGCAGAAAATAAATTAGCCAGGGCGAGAAAGATACTCGGTGATGTTGCAACCAGCCTTTCCGACTCAGAACTCCAAGCGCATTTAACGGAATTTGAGTTTCTGCTCGACTGTTGGATGGATGAATTTGAGAGACAAATTTTCAATAACAAAACATTAAGAGAGGTATTAAGGGAGGGGTGATGAATAACATTTTTCCGGCGCAAGCTTCGAAAGCGGTAATCTATCTGCGGGTTTCAACCGAAGAACAGGTTGATAATTATTCTCTCGAAACTCAGGAAAATATTTGTAAAAAAGAAGCCGAGAAACGAAAGCTAGAAGTTGGCGAAATCTTTCGAGATGAAGGCAAATCTGCAAAGACAATTGCTGGCAGACCTGCTCTGCTTGAAATGCTCGAATATTGCCGGCAGCACAAGAAAGAGGTGGAAGCAGTTATTGTCTATCGACTAGATCGAATCTCACGCCAAACAGCCGACTATTTGGCTATCCGAAAGAAGTTGGCTGAATGTGATATTAAGCTGGTTTCTGCGACAGAGCCTACTGGCAGCAGCCCAACGGAAAAGTTTATCGAAACAATGCTCGCTGGTTTTGCGCAGATGGATAATGATGTTAGAAGCGAGAGATCAAAAAATGGTATGAAAGCTCGATTTATGTCAGGACTTAGCAACGGCTTTGTTCCGCTTGGCTATCTTAATCAAAGCGGTTACGCTGTCAAAGATCCGGAAACTTTCGATCTGGTCAGAAAAGCATGGGACTTGATAGCAACCGAGCACAAGACATTGAAAGAGGTTGCGCAAATCTTAAGAGATGCCGGAATTAAAGGCGGCAAAAGAGACGGCAAGGAGGGCATGATCAGGGCGCAAACTTTGAGTAAAATATTTAAAAACAAGTTTTATATGGGAAAAGTCTTTTCAAAAAAATACAACCTTGAAGTTCAAGGTCAGCATCCGGCGATGGTAACCGAGGAGCAATTTTACAAGGTGCAAGCGGTCTTAGATGGAAGAAATGTGAATATTTCTAAGCCACTAGCCCGAAGAAACGTTGATAATCCAGACTTCCCGCTCCGCCGAATTGTTAAGTGTAGTATTTGCGGTGCATCTTTAACTGCCGGCTGGTGCAAGGGCAAAAACCAACGCTATCCCTACTATTTCTGCCCGCATCGCTGCAAAGGGACGAATACAAATCGAGTGAAGATAGATGATAAAACTGAGGAGCTGTTGGGTGGCATAAAACCAAAAGCAGAGACGGCAGACTATTTTAATGCTTGGCTCCGACAAAAATATCGCGAACGGCTAACAACGCTGCAAAAAAGACGCGAGATTGCTGATACGGAGTTAAAGAAGCTCTATGACTTTCGCCAGATTCTGATTGAGAAAAATATCCAAGGAGTTTACTCTGACGATATTTTTAAGGAGCAAAATAGAAAGGTCGAAGAAAAGATTCAGGCTCTTAATGTAACAAAAAATGATGACCTAATCCAAAAGTATAATTTGGAAGCCATCACTATTTTTGTCAAAACAAAGCTTGTAAATATCACCGAAACTTACCTAAAATCTGACCTAAAACAGAAGCGCACGCTCATGTGTTCAATATACCCTAATGGGTTGCCATGGGACGGAAATGACTACTTAAACACCGAGATTAGTCCCTTCTGGACTGCATTATTGGCTTTTCAAAGGAAGCCTGTCCTTCTTGGTACGCCCAGAGGGATTCTCACCTGCGGGTCCCCCAACCCACTTCTCAAATCTGTCGGTGGTTCTCATCCCTCTACAAATCGACTAGATTTGCCTCAAATAACTTTAATTCTTATCGTATAACTTACTGGTACGCCCAGAGGGATTCGAACCCCCGACCTCCTGTTCCGAAGACAGGCGCTCTATCCAGCTGAGCTATGGACGCAAATTTTGGGGCGGCCAACGGGAATTGAACCCATCATTGCAGTGCCACAAACTGCCGTGATAACCACTTCACTATGGCCGCCATATTTTACGATGCTATTTTCCTAAGTTTCTTTAACTGAACTAACTTCTTTTCTGAGCACATAACACATCTATATTCTGGCTCTTCGTCGTCTGATTTGTCATACCCGCCAGGCGCTATAACTAACCTTTTTACTAAATCACTCTTGCCGCAATCATGACACTTGCCGCTTTTGAGTATTTCCCATTTCTCGATACTTTTGCTCTTAAAGATAAATATATCAACCCAGAAAAAGATACAGCCGCCTATCAGATTAGCTACAATTGCTGAAATCCAATCTTCTTTTGTGCCCCAAATACTTGGTGAATGTTTGAAGAAAGCTACAGAAGGTGCAAGGATCAATGTCGATAATTGCCATCTTACCAGATACAAAAAAAACGAACCACACCACCTCCTCTTATTTATTGGAGCGGGTAGCGGGAGTCGAACCCGCATCTCAACCTTGGAAGGGTCGCATAATAGCCGCTATACGATACCCGCAATACAGGGAGGATGATTTTGTATTTCATATTCATTGATATTGGTCGGGGATGCGAGACTCGAACTCACGACCTCCCGCTCCCAAAGCGGGCGCTCTACCAACTGAGCCAATCCCCGAAACAAATCGCAATAATGTGATTATTGTACACAAAAATACCGAAGAAGTCAATTTGCAAGTGACTATTATAATTAGTTATTTATTAGTAGATTTCTTGCTCATCTCTATCTTCTGATTGAGGGATTTTAGTTTGTCATCTAC